>JAGHUS010000065.1 GCA_018064685.1 Bacteroidales bacterium
ACCATGGCAGATGTGCGTCCGTCTATAACACTGACAGGCACTGCAAAGGATGGTGTGACCGTGTCAGACGATGATGCAGAGCTGGTGATTTCGTACGGCAATTCGTCAGTAGTAGTCAACAAGCAGACATCGCTGCTCTCATTCAAGGATAACGGAGTGGTGCGATTGAGTGAGAAGACATGTCTTGACAATGGCTCGGCTACCAAAACCGTGACATTCGCCGCACAAAACGAAAACGGCTTCTATGGTGGCGGCTACAACGGTCGCTTTGGTAGTGTAGATGGACAGACACTGCGAATGAACAACACACAAAAGTACAATTGGGATCAGGAGCATAAGGATCCGAACAACATCTGTGTTCCCTTCGTCGTATCGACCAATGGCTATGGCGTACTTTTCGAAGACCACTATATCGATGCAACCATCAAGCCATCAAGTATGGAAGGCATCAGCTATACCACTCAGTCGCCTACTCCTATCAGCTACGTATATGTGGGCAGCGAGGACGGCACTCAGGCAGGTGTGATGAAGACATACGGTGAACTGACTGGTACACACGAACTGCCACCTTACTGGGCACTCGGCTACATTAGCAGCCGCTACGGCTACCACTCACAGGAGGAGACAGAAGGTGTTATCGCTTCTCTCGAACAGGCAAAGATGCCTGTCAGCGGTGTTGTGCTCGACCTCTTCTGGGAAGGCGAGAAACAGAATGGCATGGGCAACCTCGACTGGTACAAGCCTAACTGGCCTGACGCATCTCAGATGATGAACAACTTCAAGAAGAAGGGCATACACACCATCATCATCACCGAGCCATACTTTGCTGAAGAAACTACAAACTACCTGCCGCTGCTCAATGCTGGGCTGTTTGCCGACCCGGAATGTCCTAACATGACATGGGTGAGCGACAACAAGGTGGGCATCATCGACTTTATGAATCCTGCCTCCATCGATTGGTATTGGAATTTCTATAAGGCACGTACCGAAGAGGGCGTTGACGGATGGTGGCTCGACCTTGGCGAACCAGAAATGATTACCGAGGGTACCATTCATGCTGACGGCTCCACACAACTTCAGGCGCACAATGAGTTCGGACAGAAGTGGATAGAAGGTGTATGGAACAAGTGGAAGCAAGAGTACCCAAACAAACGTCCTATCTTCCTCCCACGTTCTGGTACAAGCGGCATGCAGCGTTACGCTACGTTCCCTTGGACAGGTGACATTGCACGCTCATGGAGCGGTATGAAGTGCCAGGTGCCAGCACTCATCAATGGCGGCATGTCTGGTCTTGGTTATCTGAGCAGCGACATTGGCGGTTTCGTAGCCGACCAAGACAATACGGATGAGAAGATACTCAATCCTGAGCTCTATATGCGCTGGTTCCAGATGGGTATCTTCACCCCTGTGCTTCGTACCCATGGTCAGCATCTGCCTGAGCCTTATCAGCCAGAATACAATGAGTATCGCGACATCATCAGCGACTATCTCGCTTTGCGCTATAAGATGCTGCCATACATCTACTCGCTTTCATGGCTCAACACCACACAGAACACTCCTATCACAGCACCTGTGAACTTCTACACTGATGAGGAGAAGGATATCGCCGAACTTGATGATGAATACCTCTTCGGGCCTAATATGCTGATTGCTCCAATAACGGAACCTGATGCTATAGGACGCAAGGTGGTACTTCCTTCGGGAGAATGGATGGAAATGACATCCTTGAAAACCTATGAAGGCAACCAGACAATCGACTTCGCTGACATAGAACTCGATATGCCTGTGTATTTACGCCGTGGCACATTCACTCCATACTATGCCCAGACCGAATATAGCAACATAGAGAACATCAACCGAGGCAGACTGCAGGTAGTATATCCACTCGGCCAAGGAGATGCTTGGGATTTCACCCTCTATGACGACGATCACGAGTCGGCACAGGTAGGCGACAAGTATGAACTCATCACCTTCAGTGGCAAGTACGAGGGCGATAGCCACATAATCTCCCTCAAACAGCAGTGCACTGAGGCATACGAGAACCGTCCTACTGTACGTGAGATAGACTTCGTTGTGCCTCTTTATAAAGATCAGAAGGTGACATCAGTTACTAGCAATGACATCTCCATTACAGATCAGACGTACTTCCCAGAGGATGGTGTGCTAACCTTCCATGCCAGCGTTCCTGCTATGGGAAATGCCCAAAGCGCCATCACCATAAACTTCGACAACTCAACCGACATCAGCAATGTGTATACTGTTAGCGATTCTGCTGACAAGGCTAAGAAGTATCTCATCAACAACTGCCATATAGTAATCGAAGCAAATGGTAACAAGTATAATGTAAACGGAACGAAGCATTAATTGGCATAGAGAACCCG
>JAGHUS010000013.1 GCA_018064685.1 Bacteroidales bacterium
AATGGACATTTGACGGTGATACGCGGTTGGGTAATAGTCATGTACCAACTGGTAGCAATTAGGAATATTTAACAGCGGTTTTCATTTGTACAGGTCGAAAAATTTTTGCTTGAATTTAAATCTAACCAAAGATTCTATGAGAGATTCTTCCGTAAATTAACTGGACGATTCATGGAAGGCGCATCTACGATGCTTGGATTCCACCTAAGATTCTACCAAAGATTCTTTTCAAGATTTCTATTCCATAGTGCTGTCACTCCAAATTTCGGATGAGCCGAATGTTTGGCGACAAATCATGTCGCCCAAGGAGAAAAAAACGAAAATCAAGATGGTGATAAAGAAAATTTGCGTACCTTTGCCCTTGCTGAACGAAATAAGTGAAAATGAACTTAATAAATAACTAAAATACTAACTAAAAAAACTAAACAGTATGAAAAACAATTTCATCATGAAATGTATGGCATGCTTGGTGATGTTGCTTCTGGCTGGCTCTATGCACGCAGCAACTTACCCTAAGTATCCCGTACAATCGCTGACCGACGGCCAGACTTATGTGCTGGCCAATCTGGCACGCCCCACTGGCTACATGTGCCGTACCGATTGGGACAACGCTTTGCGCATCCAGGACAAGAATACCTTCCTGGGTCAGTATGGCGTGAAGATTACCGCCCACTATGATGCCGAGAAGGCTCTGTGGTATTTCACCACCAGTCAGGAGGAGCATGCTGCCGTTGAGGCCGATCCCGAGAATGGCATCGAGGCCAAGGACGCTTACACAAGCTACAAGTATCTGGGCATCCCTGCTGGTACGAACAACATACGTGCCGAGCAGGATTTTGGTCAGATTCCCTATTTCGAGGTTACCCCCGGTGATGCGGAAGGCTTCTATCGCCTGAAGATTGCCGAGGGTCATCAGCACACAGCCTCTATCGGTGTGTGCATGCATCTGAATGCTGGTGGCGAGTATCCCATTGCCGGCGAACCTACCAACGGTTGGTATCCCGACTTCTATGGTGGTGTTGAGCTGGAAGAAGATGGTTCGGAAAAGGTTATCTATGACGAGGAGAATGAACTCTACTACAGAGTGATGGCCGATTCAACCAGTTGCAACTGGGCCTTCGTCTTGGTGGACGATATAGACCGCTACAACGATATGGGTGCTGCCTGGAAGGAGGTTGCCGATTTCGCAAAGAGCAGCTATTGCACCGATGGCTCTGATTACGAGGCAGGCTTCCTGCTTACTTTGGCCGAGGCAGAGAAGTTGTTGGCTGATGGTGACCTTGAGGCTGCTCGTGCCACCATTGCTGCCAAGAAGGCTCTGTACATGCAGTTGGAGGCAGCCTATAATTTGCAAGAGGAGACCAATACCCTTGACGGCGCTATTGAGGCTGCCGTGGAAGCCTTTAACGAGAAGGCTGTGGTTGCCGATGTGGAGGCTGCTTGCGAAGTGTTGAAGAAGGCTTGCCGCGACTACGAGATGGGTCTTGGCTACATCACTTCGATGGGTGCCAATATGAGCTTCGAGGATCTCAGTTCGCAGGGTGGCAATGCCACTAGTGGTGTGGCTGGTGCTCCTACTGGCTGGAACGTATACGTCAATGGCAAGCAGGTTGTTACTGCCGATGAGGTACGTGCTGCTGGCATCACGGCATGGCACGGCATCAATGCCGATTGTGCAGGCTATAAGGATGGCAACAACGGCTTCGGATTGTGGAACTCAGTCGTGCCAGAGTACGAGTTGAGCCAGACTATCAGTGGTTTGGAGAATGGTACTTACACCATCAGCTGCGGTCTGATGGTAGGTGCCAATGGCGCTGGCAGCCGTCGCACTACCCAGCGTGTATTCGGTAACCAGAACAGTACTCTCTTTGCTTCTGCTTATGACTATGCCGAGGATATCTTTCAGCGTGAGTACAAGACCTATGCCGAGCTGGACGAGCCTGTCACCGACACCGAGTTGATGCAGGTCAGCGTGCGTGCCTATGTCTACGACGGAACGTTGACCTTCGGTGTCCGCACCAATGGTGATGTGGCTGCAGCACTGCGCGAAGGCAATAATGGAGCTGGTGGTGACGGTTGGTTCAAGGTAGACCACTTCACCATCTACAAGGAGGGCTTTGATGCCAATGACCAGAAGGATCTCTTCGATTATCTCTCAACCTCGCTCGAGAAGGTGGCTGCAAAGCCTATGAATGCAGAGTTTGCAGAGACACTGACAGCAGTGGACGACAGCGACATGGACAAGGGCATCGCACAGATTCTGTCTATACTCGACGAGGCCGAGGCCGAGGCTGCTGCGTACGCCGACCTGAAGAAGGCTATCGATGAGGCTTACGAGCGTCTGGAGATTTGCGAGGAAAATGGCTACAAGGGTGTGACAGCCTTTGAGAATGCCATCAACGACGTCAACGACAACTACTCGAATGGTGTATACAAGGCAACCGAGATTAGCAGCATCAAGTCTCTGCTGGATGAGGCTTATCAGACCTGTCTGCACAGCGGTGTTGAGGAGGGTGCTGACGTCAGCGACCTCATCGTGAACCGCAGCTTCGAGGATCTGCGCAACCAGATTGATCCCAACAGCGGTGGCATCGACAACGTTCCTTATGGCTGGACACTTAAGATCAATGGCGTGGAGGTAAGCACTCCCGATGAGATTCGTGCACAGGGTGTTAACGCATGGTGTGCCGTAAACCAGGGCGATAACATCAATGTTGAGGAGAATGGTGTTGTCTACAACCATCAGTACACCGACGGTACCCACGTGTGGGGCATCTGGAATGCTAGCATTCCTCAGATTGAACTCTCACAGAAGCTTACTGGTCTCGATCCCGGTACCTATGTCCTGACTGCCGATGTCATGGCACGTAACACCGACTGGAGCGGCCATAACCTCACCACTCAGCGTATCTTCGCCCAGGATGTCATCTGCCTCTATGGTATGGAGAGCGACTATATTCCCGAGTGTTTCGAGGGTACCAGCAGCGACGATATCTACAAGGCTTACAGCCTCTATACCGAGGGCCTCAGCCTCGATCCCGACGAGGGCTACGAGTTCTATAATATGGCCGATCACGATGCTTCTGTCAACGACATCCTGCTCCGTACCCTCGAACTGCACTTCGGCGTAGACGAGAGCGGTGAGGCCACCATCGGTTTCCGTACCGACAACCTGGATGGCTGGACAGGCGAGGCTCGTACCGAGCAAGCTGCCGGCTGGTTCAAGCTGGATAACTTCACCCTGTACTTCGAGAGCAGCAAGGTGCCCGAGAACATTGCCGTTGGCATCAAGGCTCCTGTCATTGCCGGTCAGCGTGCTGCCAAGGGTGTCTTCGACCTCAGCGGCCGCAAGTATGACAAGGCTCAGAAGGGTGTGTTCATAGTTAATGGCAAGAAGGTTGTGAAGTAAAGACAATGTCCCCCTCTCCGTCACTGCTTGGCAGTCCCCCCCGAGATGGGGGAGACCCCTGTCGGGAAGATGTCTTATTGTACGGAGAGCATAGTTATATGTGGAGGCGCTTCTCATTACGAGGAGCGCCTCTGCCTTTTGCCTCTCTCCCCGTGCAGATCAGAAAACGACACTACTGTATTGGGTATGCCCGCCATTCCTTATTTTCAAAAAAAAAAGTGTTGTTTTTCGCCTGAAGCGGGCGGAAATGATATTTTTGAACAGAAAAGATGCAAAGGATGGTGTTTTTTGTGAAATAATGTGTACTTTTGTGGAAATCATAATTTTACTAACCATAATCTAACTAACTTATCGCAACTATGAAACGGATATTTTTGTCCTTGGCAGCTATGCTCATACTGGGTGTGGGCGTGCAGGCACAGCGCTTGCAGCACCTCGGTCGAGGTGTGGTGGCCGTGAACAATGGGTCGAACGTAACGATAACATGGCGCCGGTTGGCTCAGGAGCCGGAGGATGCTAAGTACAACGTCTACGTCAATGGCACGAAACTTAATGCAACGCCTCTTAGCGTTACCAACACAACCGCTACATACGCCAAGTGCGGTGAGGGGGCCAGCATCACGGTGACGAGGGTTAGCAACGGCGTGGAGAGCGAACCGTCGGTGCCTTTCGTCTATAGCACCGTAAAGCTTGGCGGAACGACCATCAAGAATGCTGGCTTCGCTGTCAACTATACGCAGGCTGGTTCGCCTCTGCCAAACGATGGCAGCTTTGTGACCAAGTACTGCTGGCCGGTCGATCTGGATGGTGATGGCGAGATGGAGTATGTCGTAAACCGTGACTATACACGCAAAGACCAGAACGGCTACGAGGGATGGGGCAATGACAAGCTTGGAGGTGACTGCCTCGAGGCCTACACACGTCAGGGACAGCACCTTTGGACGGTCAACCTTGGTGTGCACTTCTTTGCTTGCGGAGGTCAGAACGATGGCGTCTGTGTGGGCGACTTTGACGGCGACGGCAAGGGAGAAGTCGTCGTGCAGGTGTGCGAAGGAGCACGTTTCTGGGATTCATCAAGTCGCACCTTTGGCAAATACCTATATTATAATGGTACGCAGCAGCATTACAATGGATCGGGTACACAGACCGTCAGCAGCGACGGTAGCAATCCCGACATCGACGGCGACAAGGTGACCAACTACACGTACTACAGCAAGGGTAAGAATCCGCAGTGGTACTTTGCCGTCATCGACGGACTGACGGGTGCACAGAAAGATGTCTGTGCCATGACCCTGCCCGCCGACAACAGCATGACCTATACCCGCACCAACAAGTCGGCCTTCATGAACGATGAATACAGCTACCTGTCGCCTGCCATGGGTGCAGCCTATCTGGATGGCGTGCATCAGAGTGCCGTGGGACAGTTCCAGTGCCGTACCAGCGCGGGAGCCCATCACTACTTCACCTACGCCTATGGCTATCAGGGTGGCGTGTTCAAGGAGTTGTGGCGATTCCGTTTCTACGACTATGCAGGTCTGAGCGAGTTCCATCACATCCGTATTGGCGATGTGGACGGTGACGGCAAGGACGAGGTGATGAACGGGCAGTGTGCCGTGGATGACGACGGTTCGCTTCTGTGGACAAGCCGCATCTCTCACGGCGACCGTTTCCGCATGTCCGACATCGATCCCGACCATCCCGGACAGGAGATCTTTGCCATTCAGCAGAATGCGCCCGACATGCTCGGTATGATTCTCTACGATGCCACCGACGGTTCGCCCATCAAGAAGTGGTATCTGCCCAGTGTGGGCGACGTGGGTCGTGGTGAGTGTATGGATGTGGATCCTGCTCACAAGGGCTACGAGATGTGGAGCACGATGGAGAATATCTACGACAGTAAGGGAAATCAGATAGGTACTGCGAAGCCTTATCCTTACGAGGGAATATGGTGGGATGGTGACCTTGGTCGCGAATCGCTCATCACGAGTGGTAGCGGCAACAACTGTCCTGCCATCGTGGCTAAGTACAATGCCGGTGGTTGGCAGCGTCTGTGGGAGATGAGCAAGGAGTCGGGTTGGCAGATTGCTGCCGAGAATGCCGTACGTCCCATGTTCTGGGGTGACGTCCTTGGCGACTGGCGCGAGGAGATTATTCTCAAAACTCTGTCGGGCGGTTTGGAGACGGGTTTCATTTGCCTCTCTACCAGCACTTCAACCACGGTCAAGAACATATACTGCCTGCTGCAGGATCCCAACTACTTCGGACAGATTACCAACAGAGGTTACTATCAGAGTCCTAACACCAGCTTCTATCTTGGCTACGATATGCCTGCCCCACCATTGCCACCCTTCATGGCTGCCGATGCCACGAGCGAGGTTTTCGGCCTCACCTTGGGCGATGCCACCATCACGCCCAGTGGCTCGAAGCAGCATATCTATGTGATGCCCGTCAAGGGACAGACGCTGACAATAGGAAGCCCCCTCCAACTCCCTCAAGGGGGAGAGTTGTGGAAGTCGCAGCAAGGCACGCTGGCACTTACAGCACCGTTGCAGGCTTCCTCAGGAGAAGCTGAGGGGACAGTGACAGGGGTCCCTTCCCTCATCATCAGCGAAGGTACGGTATGGGGCAACAGCAGCATTGCAGCTGCCATCAAACTCCGTGCCCGTGGCACACTGGCTGGCTCGCCTGTTGTGCAGGATACCATCACCTTCGAAGGTGCACTCAACTATGAGGGTTGCCGACTGATGCCTCAGGGCACGATGACCTTCCAGAAGGGACTTACGCTGCGCAACCGTGTTTTCATGGAGATGTCGCTCACCGACCTTATTCACGTAGATGGCAACTTGAACGTGAGCGGTACACCTATTATAAATATTAAGTATACTGGCAAACTCGAGGCTGGCGAGTATAAGCTCATCGAATATACCGGCGAGTTGAAGGGCTTTGACAAGTTCACCGTACAGGGCTTGACGGGCTTGAAGTACAAACTCGAGAACAAGGACAGTGCCATCTATCTCGTCATCGAGGGACAGCGCGAAGCCACTACCGGCGTATTGTGGAGCGGTGCGCAGAATGGCGTGTGGGACTATCAGACCGAGAACTGGACGCTGGCAGGCGAGGCTACTGAATTTGTGGCTGGCGACGAGGTGACGTTTACCGACGATGCCAAGACACGCACCGTGACGATGAACGAGCTCATCCCTGCCGGCAAGGTTACCTTCGACAATACGCAGACCTACACCCTCAACGGTGATGGTGGTTTTACCGGTAAGGCTTCGCTGACGAAGGAGGGTACGGGTTCGCTCGTCATCAATACCACCAAGAGCGACTATACGGGTACGACAACCATCAATGGCGGTAGCGTGACGGTAAAGGCACTCGCAGACGTCGGCATCGAGAGTTCGTTGGGAAGCGACGGTGCCATCCGCATTGGTCAGGCCAAGCTCATCGTCAACAACGCAAGTACCAGCACCGACCGCAGCATCGTGCTCACCGATTCGGCCACGATACAGGTGGGCAGCGGTACGACAGCCTTGAAGGGTGTCATCTCGGGCACGGGTAAGCTTACCAAGACTGGTACGGGTCAGCTCAACATCAACAACAGCGGCAACACCTGGAGCGGCGGTACGGTGCTCAATGCCGGTACGCTGGCACAGGGTTCGTGGAACGCTCAGATAGGCAAGGCGGGCAGCATCATCGAGGTGACGGGTAACAGCACCTATGTGATGTTTGATAGCAACAGCTCAGGCACCATGCCCAATACCAACTACGTCTTCGACATCAACAAGGGCAAGACGCTCACCCTCTATGCCGGCAGTCGTTGCAATGTCAACGGTTCGCTGCGTGGCGAGGGCACCTACAAGATATCTCTTCCCTACGTGCGTGCCGACATCAGTACCAATACCTCGGCCTTCCAGGGTACGTACAACGTACTGACCAGCAACTGCCGTTTCGTGACCAATATGGACCTCTCTAAGGCTACGCTTAAACTGGAGGACGGTGCCTATGTGGTGGGTGTCAAGGCTGGTGGTGGCACGGAGCAGGCCTATACCCATAAGGTGGGTTCGTTGACGGGTACGGGCGGCATCGGTATGAGCACCTGGAATGTGGGTTATCTGGGTCAGAACGACACTTACGCCGGTGTCTTTGGTTCTTCGGCTACGGTCAATAAGTACGGCAATGGAACGTTGACGCTGACGGGTGCCAGCAGCGGTGCACTCAACGTATATGAAGGTGCTGTGCAGTTGAACTGCACGACTGCCCCCACCACGACGGGTACGGTGACTGTTCGTAACGGCGCCATGGCTGGTGGTACGGGTAAGGCGGCTTCCGTGAGTGTGCAGAAGGGCGGTACGCTGAAGGCTGGCAAGGCTACGGGTACGACGGTCGGCACGCTCTCGCTGACGGGCAACCTCACCGTGGCTGGCGGCGGCATCCTAGAATTCCGCACCCGCATCAGTTCGGCAGGCAAGGCTACCTGCGATGCTATCAAGGCCGATGGCACGGTGAAGCTCACCTCGCCCGTCCTCAACATCGTGCTTGCCTCGGGCGAGTATGCCGACGGACAGGAGTTCACACTCTTCACGGGCAACCTGCCTACTATCTCGGGCACAGTAACCTTTACCGAGGAGCATCCCGCTCCCGGCTTCAAGTGGGACACCAGTGACCTTTCTATGCGTGGCATTCTGCGCATCGTGGCAGATCCCGACTATGACGCTATTGACAAGGTTGAAGCCAATGCGCAGAAGCATAGTATCTATGATCTCAGCGGACGTAAGGTGGTCGGTGGTGAAAAGAAGAACGGCATTGTGATTGTGAATGGAAAGAAGGTGGTGAAATAGAAGTCCATCTCCGTCACTGCGTGACACCTCCCCCGAGAGGGGAGGGCCTGGCGGGAGGATACTTTGCATACCAGAGAATATAACTCAATAATAGAGGCGCTTCTCATTACGGGGAGCGCCTCCACTGTTGTCTTTTCTCTCCTTTTTTTGCTTCTCCCTTCTCTTTTCTTTCTTCTCTCTTCTCTTTTCTCTTCTTTTTTCGTATTTTTGTGCCATAATTCCATTTCCATAACAATGATGCAACAGACTAACCGCCCTTATCTGTGGGTACCCACGCTTTATTTCTGCGAGGCAGTTCCCTATATGGCCGTGATGACGCTCAGCGTTATCATGTATACTAATCTCGGACTCAGCAACACCGACCTGGCGCTCTACACCGGTTGGCTCTATCTGCCTTGGGTCATCAAGCCAATATGGAGTCCGCTTATCGATAGTTTCAAGACGAAGCGTTGGTGGATAATCGCGATGCAGTTCCTCGTGGGTGCTGCGCTGGCATCCGTGGCACTGACGCTGCAAACATCGTGGTGGCTGAAGGGCAGTCTGGTGTTTTTCTGGCTGATGGCTTTCAGCAGTGCCACTCACGACATTGCTGCCGACGGCTTCTATATCCTCGGCCTGAACGAGAAGCAACAGGCTTTCTATGTGGGCATTCGCAGTACTGCCTATCGCATCGGTATGGTCTTCTGCCAAGGATTGCTTGTGATGATTGCCGGTTGGCTCGAGTCTACCCAGGGTGTGTCGTTGGCCTGGACCATCACTATGGGCTTCATGGGACTTGTCATGCTGCTTCTTGGTGCGTGGCATTCCTTCTTTGTGCCCAAGGTCGAGAAGATCGTTACGGCGGGAAGAGTACCGTTCAAGGATACGATAATGGCTTTTGTTCATAAGCCCCACATCTGGACGGCCCTGCTCTTCATGCTTCTCTTCCGCTTTCCCGAGGCACAACTTGCTAAGATGGCACAACCCTTCATGCTGCGTCCGTTGCAGGAAGGTGGCTTGGCGCTCGACACTGTCGATATAGGTATCATCTACGGCACGGTGGGTGTCGTGGCTCTGCTCATAGGTGGCATCGTGGGCGGTTTTCTGGTGTCGGCTCATGGGCTGAAGCGTTGGTGGTGGCCTATGGTCATGGCTATCTCTATTCCCGACTTGGTGTATGTCTACTTTGCTGTCTGTCAGCCTACAAGCGTCATTCCCGTATATGCTGGTGTGGCTATCGAACAGCTAGGCTATGGCTTCGGCTTCACGGCCTATTCGCTCTTTCTAGTCTATTTCGCCCGTGGCGAGTGCAGCACCAGCGTCTTCTCGCTCTGCACAGCTCTTCAGGCTCTGGGCATGATGCTGCCTGGCATGATGGCAGGTTGGCTGGCCGATGTCATGGGCTTCTCCGGTTTCTTTGTATGGGTGGCAGCCTGCTGTGTCGTGACATTCGTCGTGAGTGCCTTTGCCAAGATACCAGATAAGGAGAAGGGTAGGGATATTAACGACTAATCGTCTAACCGACTAATCCCCTAGTTTCCCAAACGACTAATCCCCTAGTTTCCCAAACGACTAATCTCCTAGTTTCCCAAACGACTAATCCCCTAAACAACCACATTATGTCAAAGAAGAGAAGAAGAAAGAATAAGTCGCCCAAGAAGGTGCTGGCTTTGTTAGCCGTTGTCTTACTGGTTGGCATCCCCTTGCTGGCTTATACCGCCGCCGATAAATTCATGTCGGGCAAGGCTGAGCAGGACGTAAATGCGGACCTCCCCATCGTTCAAGATGCTAGAGGGGGTGACATTGATGTCTCAGAAGCGACGTCCAATCGTGCTTCTGATAGAGGTGCTAGCGCCAACGAAGAGACTTCTGCCAAGAAACCCAAGACGGGTAACGTACGACTCATGGAGCTTCCCGCCACCAAGAGGGGCGAGGTCATCATCTCGCATTCTGCCTATACGCTGTCGTTCAACACGCAGCACAACAACCCCAACTGGGTGGCGTGGGAACTGACGGCCACTGAGGTTGATGGCAACGGACGTCGCAGCAATGAGTTCCAGCCCGATCCCGACATCGATGAGCGCCATCGTGTCACCACCGATGATTATAAGGGCTCGGGATACGACCGCGGTCACATGTGCCCGGCCGCCGATAATAAGTTCGAGGCGCGTGCCATGACGGAGTGTTTCTACATGACGAATATGTGTCCGCAGTTGCACGAGCTGAATGCCGGTGGATGGGAATCGCTGGAGTCGAAATGCCGTGATTGGGCTAAGGCAGAGGGCAGCGTGCTGATAGTGTGTGGCCCCGTCTACGACAGCGAACTGAAGGCTCGTCAGGGTGAGGTTTCTACACGCAAGCAGAAGACCATCGGCAAGGAGCACCGGGTGACGGTACCCACTGGATTCTTCAAGTGTGTCATGTCATTGCGCGAGGGGCATGAGAAGGCTATCGGCTTCTACTATACCAACGACGACAAGAAGCAACCCATGAATGAGGTGTGCATGACTGTCGACGACATCGAGGCCATGACCGGCTATGACTTCTTCGTGAACGTGCCCGACAAACTGGAGAAGCGCATCGAGGCACAGTGCAGGTTGCGCGACTGGAAGTAAGGCAGTGGGAAACTCTAGCCTGCATTATTCAATAAGTTGCCCCAGACATTCAAGGACTTTATGAGCGTGTCTTGACGTAGTCATGCAGCATGATACCGCAATAAGATAGTAATCTTATCACAATAAGATAGTAATCTTATCGCCGTAAGATAGTAATCTTGTCGCCGTAAGATAGTAATCTTATCGCTGTATCATGCTACGACATTTTTGTTTTGTAAGTCGGAAGAGTTGATGAATGGGGTGCCTTAAGTGTGAGTGTTACCGCTAATTTATAAAAAATGCTGTTCCATTGGAAAATTATACCGCTTTAAAGTCTGTTGTTTGCAGAAAAATCTGTATCTTTGCGACCAAGGTTGCGATATTGGCAAAACAAATTATACAATGCCCAAAGTATTACTATACATAACCGCCAAGTTATTCTGGATTTTCTTGTTCAACAATAAGGATTTCAATGAGAATCGTGCTTATGTTCACATAGGTAAGCGTGACACGCAGAACCTATGCAAAATATGGCTGTAACCAAATGTAGCGATAGAAAAGCAAGGCGACCTTACTGATGCTCAAGTTAAAGAGGTTTTGTCATTAGCAGAGACATACAAGGACAAACTGCTTGCCCAATGGAAGAATTTCAAAGAAGGTAAAGCAATACGAATCATTAAAATCAAGAAATAATATGTTCACGAAAGAAGGATATTGGAATGTGGTTCCTCAGATCAAATCTGTGATGTTCCCGATACGCGGCAAATGGCAGGTAAACCTTGTCGACGGTCGCAGCGTTGTTATGCCCATCAGTGCCTTCCCTTGCCTTAAGAAGGTGCCTGTGCGCGAACGTTCACAATGGTATCTGATGGGTGGTGGCGTGACATGGGATTCATGTCCTGAGGTCATCCATGTTGAGCAGATACTTGGCGATTATCAAAAATATGGCCACGAGGCGTAATTCGGTATTTATGAAGAAACAGCATAAAGTCAAACAATTAACTCCAAATAGATTAGTCTTTGCTTAGGCATTGACGCTACGAAACAGAAATATCAATTAGCAATCATGAGGACGGTGCATCATGTGTGCAGCCACTTCACTAACGTATTAATCATTAATCAAAACAAAATTATTAACTACGAGAGGTGATGCGGAATCCGTTCGACACATTATCATATACTTGAGCAAACTGCTCTTGTTCTCTTCAGACGAAAACGACCAACTTTCAAGTAACGAGAATAAGCAGCGGTGGGTTCACGTTCCTTATGGAGCGTGGACTTCTCCGTGCGTATCCGTTACAAAGGTTACTTGGTCGTGCCTGTCTGAAGGATAAGCGTCGGTGAAGTTCGCGCTCCTTCTTTTATTCTTAAAATCAAAATGAAACGAATTTTACTCTCAATGGCTATCATGATGATAGCATGTGTATCTGTCTTTGCGCAGGTACCAACCGTAATGATGTATCAGGTTCAAATCAAACATGGCAAGGCTGCAGCTCAGGATGTTACCGTAGAGATGCAGTTTCGCAACACTCAAAATGGTTCGGCCGTATGGTGCCAGACATTCAACCTAAAAGATGTAGAGAACGGCAGTGTTCAGAACCTCGGTCTTGACTTTGGCAATAAGGTTAATCTCAGCACAGGCGAATACTGGCTGGCTACTATCATTGATGGCGAAGAAATGGGATGCGCAAAGCTTACCAGTGTGCCTTATGCTATTGTTGCGAAGGAAACTGAAGGTTCTATTAATACATCATATATAATCGGGAAATGGAAGTATGTAGACACGGTTAAAGGTAATACATATGTTATTGAATTCAAGGAAGATGGAACCTTTAATTACGAGAATTATCGTGGTAAATACAATGGAACATATCGCTTACTGGCTAACGGTGTGATTTATACGTGTGTATCTGATTCTGACAACAAAGAACTTTGTGATGCAGTTGTAAAAATCGACGATAAACACATTATGACTATTACTGATAGTGGTCGTTTTGGAAAAATGAATTTATATACTCGTCAATGACATGAAGAAGATTCTAATTGCTTTGTTATTTTGTCCTCAGCACATTTTTGCTGATAATGTTGAGGTAAACGGCCAGTTTGTCATTGCTCCCATATCTTCCGAGAAGTGCGATGCCTCTGCTATAACCGCACCGACATCAGGCCTCTCTTCTGATAGTCCTATGCTTGAAATGGTAACATCATTCTTGGCGACTGATGAAACAACATCAGGCATTGAAAATGTCGTTACTGATGGATACAAAAAAGATGATATCGTGACCATTTATTCAGTGAATGGACAGAAACTGAACGAACTAAAGCGCGGCATCAATATTGTTGTTGATAAACAAGGAAGTGCAAGAAAAGTCCTTGTGAAATAAAATCCAAGCCAGGGGGATAGTAGGGACATTTCTCATATCCACAAAAAAATAATCCGCAAACACCAGTTCTCAATCGAGTTTACAATACTCTGAGCTCCGCTTGCGTCTGAGCTTCGCGAAGAATCTGATGTTTGCGGATGCTTGTTTTACACATACACCTCTTCCGCCACTTACGATGGCAGGAAGGCATTTACTTCCGGGTAAACAAGGCTGATTTCCAATGCTTCTTCAAGTCTTGTCATTGTGTCGAGCGAAAGGTTTTCTTTACCTTTGAGAATCTTCGACACATACTGTTGGGTACAGTTCATGCGTTCAGCAAGAGCCTTTTGAGTAAGTTGAAGTTCCTTCATCTTTAGAAGAACCTTCACGGCAATCTGCTGGGAATGACGCAACCACGAAGCATTCTCACGCCTCCATTCTGCTTCCTCACGCCACTTCGAAGGCGTTTCACTCTGATGAGCTTCAAGGAACTCTAATGTCTTTTGAATCACATTTTTAATGTTTTAATCATGGTGCAAAGGTAATGATTATTTCCGAAATTACAACTATCAGTTGTGCTATTTATGCTTAAAAATGGCGTTTCAACCTCATTTGTTCCATTTTTATGACTTGAAAGAGGCTATTAAAACGCCATTTTCAATGATGTACGATTATTCATTATCTATTCTCTCACCTTATTAAATATTAGAGGAAGGCACTCAGGTGCCATCTGTCGCATATCCACTAAGTCAAGGCTCTTTACCATGTGGAGCGTTCCTTGCTTGTAGGTTTGGAAATGCTCCGTCTTGATGTGGTGCTGATACGCTTCCTGCGATGCATAGATCTCGAGTATGCGAATCTGGCAGTCGTTGCGGAGTTGTTGCATTGGGTAGATGCAGATTACTCCTGGTTCTTCCTTTACTGATGTTGCACCAACATTATGGGCAAACTCCAGATATTCCGTGAGGTATTCGGGATAAACCTCTATTTCGCTGATTCTGACTATCATTGTGCTATCAATCTTTGTCTGCTCCTGAGCCATGCTTACGATAGGACAGAGAA
>JAGHUS010000187.1 GCA_018064685.1 Bacteroidales bacterium
ACATTGTTCATTATTGACTTCGTCGAGCTCTTCGACCTTCATTATTCATTGCTCATTTTAAGTAATTTACTGGCAAATGCCAAAAGGTGGGAAACTTTAATTAATCTCGTCAATCTCCTCGTTGCTGACGATGCCAACAGCCCACGCCGGTCGGTCCGTAAATCTTATGCGCCATTGCCGAGGTAGACCAACGGACGACCGTAGACCTGTCGGTTCAGGATGGGAAAGTCATCGCGTATCTGTTGTATGTCGTACATGGTGATGTTCGTTATGGATTCAAATAGCAAAGTCTGGGATGATAAGGTTTACCTGATGACCTTACGTCCGCCGATAATATAAATGCCATGCGAAGGCTTCTGCACACGGCGGCCGCTCAGGTCGTAGACGACGTTGGCCCGACCGGGGTTTTGAGCCTCCGTCGTCACAACATCGATGGCATCAGCCTTGTTACCCAGGAAATAGAGCTTGAAGTAATTGATGGCCATCCAGTCCTGCGCTACGGTCTTCGTCTTCTTGATACCCACCTTCAGGGACGCGGTGGCAGTTGCATCGTAATCGGCCGTAAGGGTATTGGCTTCAGCCGTAGGACGATAGCGCTTCATGCTGCCAAAGGCATTAGCTGCGGCCTGGAGGTCGTTGGGTACCTTCTTGCCTGTCTCATAGGCATACCAGTCGCCTATCGTTCCTGCATTGTTGGCAACGGAAGCAATAGGCAAAATTGCTGCGGTTGCGGTACCGATGAACAGTTGTGCGTTGACGGTGGTATTGGCAGCGTTCTCCTTCGCACCGTTGCGGTAGAAGGCTTGTGCGTCGAGTCGGTAGGTACCGCTTGGCATGCCCGGCAACGACTGACTGATGTTGAAGGTGTGATTGAAAACCTCCAGCACGTTGTAGTTGACGGTGGGGGTGTAGCCTGAACCGGATATGGTCCAGCCGTCGTAAGTGTTGTCCGCAAAATCGGGATTCTGGAGCAGGTAGGTTATGTCGACAGGCTTCTCCTCTGTGGCCGTCGTCCTGGTATCGGTCATCAGATAGGTGAAGGTCTGAGCTCTGACATCTTGCACAGCCGTAGCTATCTGTGTATTGGCAAAGAGCCCCGTCGCATAGCCATTCTGCAACTGAGCGCAGGCTTCGCTATAGGTCTGCTGTGCGTCTGCATCCTGTTGCGGATGGGCAGCGACAAGCTGAGCCGACCAGTCGAGAGCAGCGCCCAAGGACTGATAAGTCTTGGCCGAGGTCTCAGCTTTCGACATGGCGGTGGCAAGGGCCTTGAGAGAAGCCTCTATGTCGGGAGCCTGTCCTGACGCGATAGCATCTTCTGCCTCAGCGATGGCCACTTGCAAGGCAGACTTTGTCTCGTTATACATAGGGCGGCCGGCCATCTCTTCTGCAGCCACAATCTGATCGTGGTAGAAGAGTGCCTTGACATCGTCCTCCTGCATGACATAATTGTACAGACAGACATCACCCAGGCAGCCCTTGAGCAAGGGGTCGGCGTCGAACATGGAGCGACCGAGGAAGCACATCGTTGGGGCAATATCAGAGGGCACCAGCGTGACGGCGTCGGACGAGGCATTGAGCACACCGTCAAGATAAATCTTTGTACCACCCTTTCCCGTTGTCAGAACAACGTGTGTCCAAGTGTCCTTGCTGAGAGTCTTGGTGGCATTGAGGCCTTGCTTGGTGCCATCTTTGCAGATTTCATAGCGCAGACGGCTACCATTGGAATTAGTAAGAAAGAGGTAGTTGTCGGTAGAACGGCCAAAGTCGAAGATGCGTTGCCATGCCGTGGTCTGCCCCATTTTCACCCAGGCCGAGAAGGTCATTTCGTCGAGTTCACCAATGCGGTAAGGCAGACTGACGTAGTCGGACGTACCATTCAACGACAGACCATTGTGGGCATCGCTACTGAGATAGGTCAATCCAGAGGTGCCAACGGCATCGTTATGGTTGGATGTCGCATCACTGAGGTTGGTACTAAAAGGCCATTCTGCGATGAGCGTCTTCTCGTCAGTGGTGGTAGCCGTGATGTCCTGACTGGGTTCACCTACGTTCCATGCCTTGTCGACGGCACGGATGCGATAGCGCTGTGGAACGAGTTTAGCACAGGTATTGTCGACGAACTGGGTGGTGGTAACCCTTCGTGCTATCGTTTCCCATTCCTCTGCAGCCTCGTTGTAGCGGTTGACCATGTATCCTAAGAGGTCGGCATCGGTGTTGGCTTCCCACGACAGCGTAATACTGCCTGATGTCGGCACGGCCTTCAGCCCCTGAGGAACGGCAGGAGCCTCCCATTCTACAGTAGCATCGGCAGGAACGAAGCGCCACAACTGGCGGTCGGTACCGGTGCGTTCCCACTGCGTGATGGCAGAAGAGGTGTTTGGCGTATTGTTGCTTGACCCTTCGAGCGAGAGTCCACTATCGTTGTTCGTAATAACATAGTAGCCGTCGCCTTTATAGTGTAAGTGCCAGCGTTCGCACTCATTGCCGCCGCCAGAATACATGATGATGCCCGCTCCGTTGTCGGCTTCATACTTCTTAGCATCAAGATATGAGGTTGTGCTCTTCGCATTGGCCATAGTGACACAAGCAAAGTCCCCGGCATCGCGCATTCCAACAGGGGCGATGGCCCACGACTGTGCCTTCGTCTTGCTTTCTGTTGACTGGTTTACCGAACCGCTCACAATGGTCAACAGTTTCTTAGTGGCCTTGTTCACAATCTTGAAATTTCCCTCGATAGGTCCGACAGGAACGTCCTCTCCGTGCAGGATTTCGATGACGTACTCCGAGTTGGTCTGGCCTTTTTGATAACCAGTCCCACCGGCAGTGGCCTTAGTGTACTCGTAATATGGACCATGACCGTCGAAATAGGCCAGACGGTCCTGTGAGACAAAGGTAAATGCCGACTCGCCAGCCTGTCGCTCGCTGGAGCCTAAGAAGGCTTCGACCATAGGCTCTGACTTGCGTCGGAAGACGGCAGCCGAGGTCCACGCTGCGCGATTCTCCTTGTATCCGATGCGCACGCCATCGTTGCTAGCACGTCCAAGTTCGGCTCTAGTATAGGCTCCGAAGTCAGACCACCAGATACCGGCCGACATGCCGTAGTTCATGCCGATGAGGGCGTCATTGATATTGTGCATCTCGTCGCCGCACGACTTCTTTCCGGCTTTATGTACCGCGTCGTAGAAACCGGCAAAATTGTCGAACGATCCGGCAAGTTGGTGGGTATTACCTATCTGGACGGCATCCTTCATCGTACTCCACCAGGCATAAGAGTAGTCGGGATTCAGACAATTCGGGCCAGTCAGGTCGATGTCCTTCAAGACAGAGTTCTGATGCATCAGCACGGCAACTCTGGCCATCTCTGCGGCATCGGGAGCATTGTTGGCGCTATAGTCCGGTTCGTTGAAGGGTGAAATGGCGATGACGTTATAACCTGCACGCTGCAAGTACTGAACAGCCAAAGCAATGTCGTTGATAAAGGCATCACGATAGCTTGTCTGCCAACGCGTTCCACTTACGTTGCCAGAAAGCAGATAGAGGTCTTTCACGCCAGACTTCTTCAGCCATCCGAGTTGTTCGTCGAGACCATTTCTCTGTGCGTCGGAGAGCTCTGCCTCAACACTTCCCCAACGTGGGTCTATAGTGACACGGCCCAACGAAACACATTCTCGCATGTGATTCGTGGCACGCAGTGGCCACCAACTCCAGCGCCATGCGGTGTCAATACCCCAACGTACGGGTTGTTCCACACCATTGGCACTGATGTCGAAAGGAAGCATATTGCCTACTGGGTGGGCAACCTGCTGGCTACTGGCTGTGGTAAAGTCCAGTTTCTGAGCAGAGATGGTAGAGGACAGGCTAATTGCAAGAAGAAGAGTGATGGGTTTCATAGTCTGGAAAGCTTTTATCATTGTAAACCTAAATTCCACAACACTTTGATTTAACTTTGTTTATTAGTTTCTGAGCAACAATAAGTTACTCAGGATTTTGCCATGTCAGATTTTTCACTTATCTTAGTATTGCAATTACAAAACAAGCAAAAATCGTGACAAGACATGGCAAAGGTACAAATAAAATCTGAGAAACTCACACCTTTTGGAGGTATTTTTTCAATCATTAGGACACCTTTCTTTACAGTTAAGATATGCGTATTACCTCAAGTCGCATTGTGGGGTAAGGGGATGGTGTACTCGAATCAGACAAAGATCGCGGTTCTGCTATCATGATTGAAGTTTTTAAGCACTTTGCTGCTAATAATATTTCTTGGGGGATTACTTGCGGATTTTAGGGTAATTATTAATTGCCCATTACCCCATTACGTTACAAGCAAAAGTTGAATATTCTTAGAAATGGTATCGCGTTCCGATGCCGAACTCCATGAGCAGGTTGCTGGGACGGGCACGATGGACAGTGGGCAGATAGGGTGTACGCAGGTTGTACTGGCCTAACGACTCGAAGGTGACATCCCAATGTCGGGATGCGCGTACAGCCACGTTGGCTCCCAATGCCATGCCAAGACTGCTGCGATGGTCGTAATGGCTGAACGTGGGACCTGCCTCGAGATAGGCTGAGACGCGGGGACGAAGCGTGCGACTGCATTGCCACAAGTTGGTGAAGTTGAGCATGTATAGGGCACGAAGGTTGTAGAGGTCTTCGCGACTGCTGTAGTCGGGCTGGTTGATGCGGAGATAGTCGTACTTGAACTGCATCTTGAACGAGGCCAGCGGATGCACGTCGTAACCCACACTCACGCCCAAGCCTGGCTGCACACCATACTTGCTTAGCTTACCACTCTGACAGTGCAGCTGCTTCATATCACTCAGATCAATGCCCACCCACAATCGTCCGTCGGCTATGCCAGTGGCAACATCATCGTCATCATCCTTCTGGCTGGCACGAGCTGAGGCATCGCCACGCGTGATGCGAGCACCCAGACTCAGATCGAAATACTTGTCGGTGTTTCGACTGTTTGTAAGCAGCCATGCATCAGGCACTTTGTAAGAAGCGGTATGATAGCGGGGCTCGATAAAGAGCTGAGCACCGCGAGACACACGCAGCAAGGTCTGTACACTGGCAGTAAAGCCTACATAGCCTTGGCGCGAGTATTCGGCATTGGCAGTGTGACAACGCACCTGTGCACCAAAGTCAAGTCCAACCGAGAGATTGAGGTCGAAGACAGGAGCCTGGGCAGCATGACGATGACGCAGCGAGAAATTGAGCGGATTGACAAGGGCCTCGATGCGAGCACCCAACAACATATTGGAACGGCTCATCTCGAGCTGATGGCCGGTATAGTCGGTTACAGCCTCACTGCCCCAATAGCTGCGCGAACCCATCATTCCGGCACGGAAACCCAAGAGACTGCTGAACCAGTGACCGAAGCTGGCTTGCCAACTGTTGCCCACAACCTGGGCGAACGAAGAGCCTGTATAGAGGGGCACGTCCATGCCATAGCCACCCTCAACAAACCATCCCCTTTGCCACTGGGGCGTATAGCTCTGCCACTGTATGTCGTTGACGGAACCCGGAGCGATGTGATAACGCACACCAGCGGTGATATTCCAAGAGCCATTACCTAGTTTGTGATAGCTCTGACCGGGCATGAAACCGAGAGGCAGGTGGTACTGCTCCTGCGTCTCGACCGTGGCATCCCAACAGTCATTGACACGATAGGCCGCCATAGCGCCGAGCATCATGCCAAAGGCATCGCGCTTCTCATCGTGCTTGATATGGCTTTCGGCAGAACTACCACTATGATGACTGTATGCCACACCCACCTCGGGATAGACACTGAGTCGAGGCCATGTGCGAGTGCTGCGCCAGAGATTGGTCATATTGAGCATGTAGATGAGACGCAGGTTGTAGAGGTCGTTGTGCGATGTGTTGAGACCGCCCAGGTTGAGACGTCCCATACGACCGTATTCGAACTGTCCGCGAAGGGTGGCAAGAGGATGGAAGTCATAGCCTGCATTCAAGCTGGCCACAGGCTGTATGGGCACACCGTAGCCACTACCCGCAAACTTGCGATTGACAAGGTTGCGCGTGCCACCTATCTGCATGCCTACCCACCAATGCGGCTCGAAGACGTCGCTCAGCGAAGCACTGGCGGCCTCCTGCTGCTCAGCCTGACGCAGACTGCGACTGTCGGGACGCACAATGCGCGCTCCGGCACTGAAGGCAATGTCGTGCATTATGCCACGAGGATAAACGCTGTTGTAGATGCCACTGGCACTATAATGAAGGGTGGAATAGCGGGGTTCGGCATAGAGCCACACACCGGGACTGACACGGAAGAGGGGCTGGATGGTGGCGAAGAGTCCCACAGTGCGACGAAGTATACGACCCGCATCTTCTCGTCCGTCGCCCATACCCAGGTATCCACCCATGAAGCCCAATGAGAGGTTGAGGTCGAAGCGGCGATCATGCTGCAGTCGACCACGCTTGCTATAGTTGAGCGGATTGGTGAGAAGCTCGAGTGTAGCTCCGCCAAAGGCTGATGCATCATAGCCGGTAAGACTGATGCCTTGCGATTCGTATTCGTGTGTGGCACTGCTGTGCTGCTGTGCCTGCAGTCCGATACGAGCTCCGAGATAGGGAGTGAACCAATGTCCGAAGTTCAGATTGAACAACTGTCCGGAACGATGAGCCCACGAGCCTCCCTGTCGGCCGTTGTGGGTGCTGCCGCTCAAGGGGCCTACCCAGCCCGTACTGCCTTCGATGAACCAACCTCGCATCCAAGAAGGCATATCGGTAGCCCAACGCTGACGTTCGTCGTCGGTATAGTGATGGAAGTGATAACGTACTCCACCATACAAGCCCCAACGGAGATTGTTGAGACGTGGATGAGCACCCGGCATGAAACCGGTGTTACGGTTGTACTGCCCCTGTGCCTCGGCATAGATGTCCCAACGCGGAGTGACGTCGTACGACACGAGCACACCACCCATGGCACCCAACGTGCGACGGCCTACACGATAAAGAGGGCCGCTATGATGACTGTCTACATCGCTGGTGTGCTGCCCGATAATGACACTGGCTGTCGGACCCGCCTCGAGATAGGTGTGGAAACGATTGTGACTGTCGACACCACGAATGAGGTTTGAGAAAGGCAGCATGTACATGGCACGAAGGTCAAGCATCTGATAACGAGTCTGCAAACCGCCATTGACACGTCCCAACATCGACCACTCGCCTTGCAGGCGTATTGTGGCAAGGGGATGAGCGTCGTAGCCGATATTCAGACTGAAAGCTGGTTGCAAGGCGCTGAAGCCGTCCATCTGTGCACGACTGCTCTCGAACATCTTCATACCACCCAAACCAGCACCCAGCCACACGTTTCGACTGAAGATATTGTCGTTTTGACGACGCACTGAGCGGGGTGCTACATATACGCGCGTACCTATATTTAATGTAACGAAACGGTCTTGGCTGACTGATTCGCCAGTGCGATCATCGTAATATGCCTCGTTGTAAATGCTGTTGTAGAAACGTGGCTCGATAAAGATATACGAGCCTGGCGACACCTTATAGAGTGCCTGCAAGGCCGTGGTGAGACCATAGCTGAACGTGCGCCAGTTGCTGCCGTCACGTCGGCCCTCAGTCTTGGCATTATAGCCATACTGAAAACCTGCCGACAGGTCGAATTCCCAAGTAGGATCCTTCTGACTCTGACGGTTTTCAGCTTTGAGGTTGTTCAGGTTAAGCAGTACCTCAGCTCGGGCAGCCATCGACACATTATGTCGATAGTAATTGGTCTCGCCGTTTGTATCGCTCCACCAATAGTTCTGTTGTGCCATACCACCCAGACGGAAGCCCATCATGGGTGCTAACCAACGGCCTATTCCTACCCAACCGGTGTTGCCGCTGTGGTGCGTGTCGAAATCGTTGAGATTGAAGCCCCAACCCGTATTGGCCTCGAAGAAGAAGGTGCGATACATGGGAGCCATATTGGCGTAATACTGACGACTGTCGCGCAGGTTGGCAGCAATACCGGCATGTACACCATAAAGGAGGTTGAACTTGGAATGATCGCTAGTGTTAAATGCTTCATGCTGCTCGCGAGAAGCACCGAGATAGGGCTGCACGAAGAAGTTGACGTTGGGAGAAAGACGGAAAGAGGCATCGAATCCGGAACGGGCATAAGGAACAAGACGATAAGGAAGTCCTGTCTGGTAATAGCGACCGCCAACAGCCAACAAGGTGCTGATGCTCACTACCCTATCAGGCTTATATCCAGCCGAGAAATTACTAAGATTGGCCAGCCACTGCAACTCGCCCATCAGGCTGGTGCGAGTGTCAGAACCCTGTACCTCAACCTCCTCATATCCACCCTGTACACGCAGTTCGTGGATGGGTGTAATACGATAGCCCAGGAAAGCCTGGAAGGGAATCTGCTTGTTGAAGCTGTGCCAGTTACTGCTGACATCCAAGCCCGTCGATACACCAAAAGTGAAGTTACGCCAACGATTGGCATAGAAGATGGAATCGCCATCGGTAGGACGCCAGCGACTTTGAACCTGAAAGGATGTGGGTTCGAAGGGAATGAAGCCCAGCATGCCATGAGTATGGGCAAACGATGTGTCGACATCGCTCGCACTGCTCTGTGCGGGAAGCACAACAGCCACATCAGACAAGGCATCGGGCAAGGCTGCTTCGACGCGAGTCTGGCTCACACTGCATAGTGCAAGCATTGTAATAAATATGTATAGTATTCTCTTCACTTCACTTGATGATATAAACGAGTGACACACTAGCCTGGAAAGGCACTATGGAAACGCCATGTTCGCGATTGGTGTAGGTGGAGGCGGTAGGCGTTGAACGGTACTCATGATCCTGCCAATAGGCCATGGCTCCGAGGCCAGCACCCAGTTCGATGGCGAAATGACGGCCGAGATAGAAATTATAGCCGAATGTAACGCCAAGTCCACCAGCATCGCCCTTGCGAAGTTCGCCCTTCCACTCAAAATCATAATGTACGGCCTGCACACCAGCACCCAGGTAGAAGCGGTCGAAGGTGCGACCGCCAAACCACCAACGCAGTTCGGGGGCTATGCCAGCAGAACGGAAACGATGGCCAAACAGGTTCCAACTGCCGAAAGCCTCGGCACCCAGAGTGGTGCGGTTGCCCACAGCCATCTCAAGTCCGACACTAGGCACACGACCCACATACTTCAACAGATTGGTCTTTACAGCCACCATCTGTGCCTGTACGGCACTGAGGCAGAAGAAACAGCAGATGACAATAAGGAGTCGTTTCATTTTTTCTTCGAATTAATATGTTTTACTCTCAAAGCATCGTATTCGCGCTTTATGTCGTCCACCTTAGCACCTTGCTGCAAACGAGTGGCAAAGAAGATGACGAGTGCACGATAGGCATCGTTGAAATTGCCATCGCTGCGCAGATAATCCAGGTTGGACTTATCAAGACGAATTGCTTCCAACATCGGTGCAGCCCAGCATTCCGTGTTGTCGTAGGCATCGTAGATGTACTGGGAGGTGAGCAAGGGTGCATCGTCGTCCTGACTGAGCTTGGGGCACTCTAGCTTGTAGCGGCAGATAGCCTTGACATACTGTACACGCGCATCGTTCGGGTCGAGTTGTGCATCGCCCCAAGACGGGAGGGGTTGCATCTCTCCGTTGATGAGTGACATGGCTCTCCGATAACCACTTTCATCGTTGGTGGCATCGGCATAGGCACACCATGCTACAAGATAATTCATTGGTGATGAAGCGGCCACAGTGTCGCGCACTTCGGGAATGTCGTAGTCGCCCCTCAATGCACTGAGGAACAGGCGAAGGCGACGGAAACGGTTGTCGGATTCGGGTATATGATCGTCAAGGACGAAGTTAGCCTCGGAATAGTTATTGTCGGCACACAGCATCTGCACCTGCGAGAGCACCATAGCCTCTTCGTTCCACCATCCACGCTCTTCCTGTTCGAAGTTCTTCTTGAGATTAGGTCGGCCATTACGGCTGTAGTCGAGATAGCCTTTGAGCAGATTGGTGTCGACGGCTCCACGGTGTAGGAGACAGCGCGACAGGTAATAGGCAGCAAGGGGATAGGCACGACGGTAGACAGGAGTTTCGGGTTTGAGTTCGAGGACGGGCTCCTGAACCGACATACCGCTGATGGAGTCGAAACGTGTGACAAGACGAGTGCCCAAAGTGTCGGTACGCGTCACATCCTCCATCAGTTCGGGACAACGAAGTGCCTGTCGCGAGATACGCTCCAAGCCCTCCCAATCGCCAATGGCATAGAGGCGGTTCATCAACTCATAATACTCGTAGTCGCGCTGCATCACGCCACGTCGGTGTCCGTCGTTGGTGCGATAGAGCTGGTAGATTTCGTCGGGAGTACGGACCGCAAAGGTCACGCTCTGATAGCTGAGTTCGACACGACGCATACGGGGCAGGATGTCGGGCAGGACATAGCTGCGATACCAACTCTTGCCACTGATGGCACGGCCTTGAGCATCAATAGACGAATACTGTGAAGCGATGCCTCGAATCTCGCTGGCTATGGCACACGAGAGACTGTCGCCAATGACATCGAGCGTATCGGCAACCTCTGTCCAGGGCACTACTTTGGCATCGAGTACGGGTACAGGGAACTTCTTGGTACTGGGGAAGGTGGAACGAAGCATGTCGGCCAGCGTATTGGCTCTGCGACGTGCCAGTTCGCGGTTACCGTTCATCGATCCTTCGGGCGAAGCGTAACCACGAATGGTATCGGCACTGAGATAGGTATCACCATCCTCGGCATCGTAGTAACGACGGATGTCGTCCTTCATATTGTTCAGCTCGATCACTGTAGCAGAGTCGGACATGTTAAGCTGTGCCTTTCCCACCTCAAACTCAAGATGATAACTCTGACTGTGAGGCGTCGCCTCGGCCTTGCCTATCTGCTCGTAGTGCAACACATCAAGGTCGACATCAGTCTGTGCCGACGACCAGTCGAGATAGCGATTGTAGTTGATGAAGTTGCCACTCCAGAGGTGGCATACATCCTCGTGATAGACGGCATTATAGTCCTCGTACCAGACATGACCCGAGACATTGTAGTGACGTGTGTAGTCGAACTGACGAATGAGTTGCTGGAATACAAAGGCTGTGTCCTGGCGAAGACGCATACTGGCACCTCTCTCCAAATAGGGAAAGAGTTTGTCGTGCGAAGGCTGATAGCCCATACGACGACGCATAGTGTTCTTATAATCAACACCATCCACAACATGAGGAGGAAAGAAGCCGATGGTGTCATTGTTCTCGGCAGGACAAACCAGATAGGGGGCAATGACGTAACGGGCGTCATTGCGAGCATAGGTGGAGTCGATGAACGCTGTGGCACGGAAAGTGACATCTCGGCCATTGGCTACGGCCTTGACAGACGGACGGCGCTTGGTCATCAAGTTGGCAGTGACACTGGTGCCCTGCATCGTGGTGGTGCGCATTCCGTCCTTTGACTTCTGCTGTGCATCGGGAATGGTGAAGGACAACGTGTATATGGCTCCCGTAGCATCGGGCACAGGATGAAGGCTGGCAATGCTGACCAGTATAGCCGAAGACTTCTGGTCGTAGATGTAATTGCCTGCATCGATAAGCAGATAGCCTTGAGGATTGCCCATCAATTCCAACTGGCCACTCTTGTCGGTCTTGCCCGAAGCTTGATAGCCGGAACGCTTGGTAGGAGGTTCGTATTCCTGCAACTGACGCTGTGCTGCCTGCGCCTGCGAGGCAACAAGAAAACTATAGACGGGCACATTCTGGGCCGACACCTTATTGCCACCCTCGCCTGTGTGATAGAGGGTGATGCGAAGACGCTGCGCTATTGCCGACAAAGGCAAAAGCAACATAGCCAGCAGCCATACAATATTCTTTAATCTCATCATTTCGAAGTCCTCCTTTCACGCTTCTTGGCTGCTGTGGCAGCAGGGCTGTCTGTCATGACATCCTCGTTTGTGGCAGATTCTTTCGCAACAGCCACATTGGTTTCCTGCTTAGATTTCGACTTCTTCTTCGAAGCACGCTTCTTGTCGTCTGTTCCACCCTTCTTCTGTGGCATCTTGCTGACAATGAGTTTCTGATAGAGCACCTTATCGGCACCTGTAAAGACGGTATCGGGATTGAGAAGAAGTGCATGGCTCAGACGACGCTCGTGCCAGTTGTTCCAAAACGTAGTGCTGTCGGCAGCAGCAGCAGCTTCACGCTTTTGTTGCAATGCTAATGTATTGCGGTCGCTTATGGCGTCAGTACGTTCACGCTCAGCTTGTGCACGACCAGACTCATAGGGTTCAACCCACTTGGTCTCATAATCGTCTACCAACGAAAGACTTACCTTCTTGCTGATGCTGCGGAAACGATAGACAAGGGCAATGCGTGCCTCGTGGATGACGGGATATTTAACCAATGTCCAAGACGTCTTTGACTCGTCGGGCTGAGACATGTGAACAGCTTTGTTTTCTGCATCATAGCCAAACCGGTAAGCGTCATACTTCACAGCCTTGGCACCGACAAGCAGACCTAGGTCGAAGTCCAAACCGCCCTCGTTGGGAAAGCGACGTGTCAATACGGGAATTGTCCATCCCAACGTCATACCCAGGCTGACACCCTTACCGCTCTTTCCTTTTTTATTAAAACAGATGTCCCATTTATCGGCACTGGCATAGGCACCCAGATAGTAAGCACGCCAGTTGCGAGGTGTGCGCAGTGTGCGCGAACTGGTGACATTGCGGCGGAACTGCATATAGCGGTTATAGAACCAACTGCGATTGGGGTCGCCATTATATCGTTCGGCCAAAAGGCTGTCTTCGTGCGTGGCATAATAGTCAACTGTGGTGGGAATGGTGTCAAACTGATCGACCAGATATTCTGTGCGATGACGAAGTGTGGGACGTGACAACCTAATCTTCTCATACTCGTGGTTGACACGACCGCGACCAATGCTACCCGTACGCCAATACTTACGGAACTCAACTCGAGCAGAAGTTACATCGAACACCACTTGAGGCATTTGGCTGTGCGTCATACTGGGTTTGTACTTGCCGAAAAGAAGAATGGAGCGATTATTCTTCTGCGTCTTGTTCAAGTCGAACTCCACGCCCAGACTTGGTACGGTAGTAGCCCAATCCAAGAGATTGAAATGCAGTGAGAATCGCTTACCGAAGCTGTCCTTTTGAACGGCCTTTAAGGTAAACGTGCTATCGTGACGCGGAACAAGACTATTGAAAAGTTGTTCTGTCTCGAAAGAGATGGCGGGAGTGCCACCGACAAGCGTGTCGACACTTGCCGACTCAGCCTGACGAGCGTGTATAGCCAGACCATTCGCCAACATGACGAACAATACAAAAGCCATCTTCCCTAGTTTATTCATATTTCTTTTGAGGTTATACGGTTATGTGGTTATGAGGTTATACGGTTTTGAGGTTTTGAGGTTATGAGGTTTTGAGGTTTTGAGGTTATATGGTTTTGAGGTTGTTAGGTTATGTGGTAGTTAGGTTATGAGGTAGCCTACCCCATTCGTCCTTTTTACTACCTTTTTACTACCCTTTTACTACCCTTTTTTACTACCCTTTTACTACCTTTTTAACTACCCTTTTACTACCTTTTTAACTACCCTTTTACTACCCTTTTACTACCTTTTAACAACATTGTACTAAAAATTCCTTCCACAATACTTACACGTCACACCCTTTCCACCCCAGAATCTCTGCTCGGCACCCTTCTTGGCCAGATAGGGATGCCAGGTGTGCTGGTGCCAGTTCTCGTCTACCTTCGTGCCACCTCTGCCAGTAGAACTACCCTTCTCGTATCGTGTCTTGTAACTCTTTACAGCGTCTTGCAACTGCTTGGCAGTGCTGACAGGAGCATTGCTCTGTGCATAGCTGGCCAAGTCGTTCAGATACATACCATCCTGCTCATATACATGATTGTCGTATGCCTTGACAGCCTCCTGAGCCACCTTATTGGCACACTCGATAGAGGCGTTGGCGTATTCCAACTGATCTTTTCGAATGGCATAACGTTCGTCTTGGGTGTGTGCCTGAAGGAAGGCATTGTTGTTGAGGGCCAATACCAAGTTGCGATAGACGAGTTCGAGGTTGTAATTGGCAACCACTGCATAATGGGCGGCATCATAGCTGATGGCATCCTCGAAGTATTTTATCACACCATCCATATCGCTCTTCCAGCGCTCTACCTCGGCCACATTGCCAGCCAGTGTCTCATCCATCTTTTGGTTCAGTGCCTTACCAATCTGCAAACTCACCTCTGCTTTGTCGGAAGGCGTGGATGCGTACTCGAAAGCCTTTTCGAAAGCAGCACGCATGGCGATACGTTTCTGCTGTCGGGCTGTCGAATCACTCTCCAATGCAGCATCCTTGTTCATCTTCAGTCCATAGGCCAAGGCCGAGAAATAATTCATCTTTTCAGGATGAGCGTATGCCACCTCGGCATATTGTTCCACACATCTGTTAGCGTCCATTGTGGGCATACAGTCATTCTGCAACATGAGTGCCACGGCTGTATTCACATAGTCCAAATCATTTTTGTTGGCATCGAAATGACGACGGAAATAGGCATCCAACGAATCGGGATTGCCCACGCCAGTGGAGGTAAACAAAGGCTGGATGACACGTACATATTCATTATAAAATATAGCAAACTGGCGCTCAGCCTCTTCCTTACTGCTCTTCTCATCAGCAGCCTCGTACAATCGCTTGCACGTGCTGGCACAGTCGAGATAATCGCTCAAGAACTGCACTTTGTATCGCTCGGGGTCGGACTTATAGAGGTCGTAGCAGGCGTTGAAATACTCTTCGAGCAGGAAAGCCTCGACCTCGGTGCCATTCACACTCTTCTGCTGACGAACCGTCTTCATGGCATCTACAAAAAGGTTGTAAGCCTTCAGTTTGTCATAGGCAGCAGCGGGCAACGAGCGACCTTCGGTATAGTAATAATGAGCCTTCCAGGTCTTCACATCGCCCAGAGTGCTTTTGCTGATGGGACCATAGTCAGGCAGACTGTTCAGTTCGTCAAGGTGATGAATGCGGAAATCGCTAAGCCACATCAAGTCGTCAAAATAGTTCAGCTTGACAGCTGCATCCTTTTCATGATGCATAAGATAGCGAAGCATGTCGCCACCCAATCCGCTGGCATACAGACTAAATACACTGAAACGTGCCGAACCATGAGTCAATGCATGCCACGCACGATAAGCATTGAAGTCCCAACTGCGCTTCACGCTCATGTCGGTACTGTGGGCAAGAGCCACTGAAGCATTCTCGTTGGCATAGCGTGTCCATACCATCTGATGTTCGATATTAACAACACTGTCACGGCCATGACCTATACGCTCGCGCCAAGTCGTATTCTCAAACTGGGCATGACAGACTATCTTCCCTCCAAAAACAAGGAGAAGGAGAACCAGAATACGAGTAAAATGATAAACCTTAATACCTATAGAATTCATAAACTAACGTAGAAAACTAACCTAGCACAAAGCCCAGCGCAGGTATCGCGAACCTTAGCACCAGGATTGCAGAGGCAGATTCTGTTTGAATATCGTGTGCAAAGGTACAAAAAAAAGAGATACAAATATGTCTTTTTTCTATTTTTCGCCACTTTTTTTTACAAAAAGAGTTTAAGTCATGCTTGTGCGAGAAAAGTTGGGAGTTCAGGGTTTAAAGTAGTTGAAAGTGGAGAGTGTAAAAGTGAATCACACGAAGGCATGAAGTTCACGAAGTTTTTCTCTTTCAAGAAAATCTCTTCGTGTCCTTCGTGCCTTCGTGTGTATCAATATTTAGAGTGAAGGGGTATTACAATACTGACTTGTACAGTTCGATGATCTCAGCCTCGGTCACGTCGCGAGGATTGCCGGGAGTACATACATCGGCAATGGCCTGGGCAGCAAGAGCGGGGATGTCCTCCTCCTTGATGTTGAGGTCGGAGAGATGCTGAGGAATGCCAACACGAATGGCCAAGGCACGTACTGCATCGACAGCAGCCTGAGCAGCCTCCTCGGGTGTCATGCCGGTGGTGTCAACGCCCATCGTCTTGGCTATCACACCATACTTCTCAATACACATAGGCATATTGAACTCCATGATGCGGGGCAGCAGCAAGGCATTGGCAACACCGTGGGGAATGTCGTGAAGCGAGCCCATGGGATGTGCCATGCCATGAACCAGACCGAGACCTACATTCGAGAATGCCTGAGCAGCGATGTATTGTGCCAAAGCCATACCCTCGCGACCAACAGGATTGGTAGGCTCCTCGACAGCGAGAGGAAGGTTCTCGGCAATCATTTTAATGGCCTGAATCTCATACATATCCGACATTACCCAAGCACCCTTGGTGATATAACCCTCGATGGCATGTGTCAAGGCATCCATACCGGTTGCAGCTGTGAGTCCCTTGGGAAGAGAGTACATCAACTCAGGGTCGACGATGGCTACTGCAGGGATGTCGTTAGGATCGACACACACCATCTTGGCCTGACGCTTCTCATCGATGATGACGTAGTTGATGGTGACCTCGGCACCCGTACCAGCCGTGGTGGGAAGAGCAATGATGGGCACTGACTTATGCTTGGTGGGAGCTACACCTTCAAGACTTACAACATCAGCAAACTCGGGATTATTGGCTACAATACCAATGCCTTTGGCAGTGTCCATCGACGAACCGCCTCCAATGGCGATGATACAATCAGCACCCGAATTCTTGAAGGCTTCTACACCCTGCTGAACATTCGTCACTGTGGGATTGGGCTTAATCTCGCTATATATCTCGTAAGGGAAGGAAACTGCATCGAGCACCTCGGTGACCTTGGCGGTAGTACCCACCTTGATGAGTCCCTTGTCGCTACAAACAAGGGCCTTCTTCAGTCCCATGCGGCTTAACACTTCTGGCAACTCCTTGCGAGCACCAGCCCCGAAATACGATACTTCGTTCAAAATAAATCTCTGTGCCATAATATTAGTTAGTTTTTAATGGTTTCTATTAGTCAAGAATTAATTTCCTTGACTGCAAAGATACACTTTTTTGTGCAATAAAAGCATATAATACAGAAAAAAAGAGTGATTGGTGTAAAAAAAGTATTTAGAACATTCAATCGACAAGCATGTTGGGTAGATAGAAACAAAAAAGAATGCAAGAACTAAGATCCTTGCATTCCTTTATGATGTATCAAAAAAAATGTAATCTCTTACAGAGTGATGTTGAAGCCAATACCGATCACATCGTTCTTACGGTTGTAGACGTCTAGCTTATTGCCAATGGCAGTAGGAGTTGTCACGCTGCGATCGCCATAGAAGGTGTGCATGTAACCGAGGTCGATATTGAAGTACTTTGAGGGATGGATGCGAACACCCAGACCAATAGAGTTGTTGGAAAGGTTGAACGAGAGGTCGTTCATGTACTTATCGCTCAATCCATAGTTGGTGCTCTGGTAAGAAGCACTGACAGTAATAACACTATTTATGTCATACTCAGCACCTACAGCCACCTCCCAAGTGTTATGGTCAACGAGGTCTTCCTTGTTGCCATACTTGCGAGCTGTCTTGTCAAAATACATCTTGGCAGAACCGTCGAAACGAACCTTGTCGTTAAGGCGGTATTCAGCACCCAGAGCCAGGATAGCGGGAATGTCCTCACGTACCTTCTCACCGTCCTTGAACTGTGCCAGTGTGTTGCCTTCCTGAGCAGCCTGTGCGGCAGCAACCTCGTTCATCTCACTCTTGTTCTTCAACGACATACGGGTGTTAGCTTCGTACTTCACAGCAACGTTCCAATGCTTGTTGATCTCCCAGTCAAGACCGAAGATAGGAGTAATGCCAAAGCCTGTCTGGTCGCAGTTCAACGCCAGGTCGCTGTTCATGTTTGCCATAGGCTGACCCATGATAGCAGCCTTGAAATCCTGCACATAACCGTTGTAGTTGCAAGTAGCATACACACCACGCAAACCGATATAGGCACTCAGGTTATCCTGAATCTTATAAGCACCACCCAACTGCAAACCGAAATAATAGCTGCGGCCCTTCATATAGGCATCCATCTGATATCCCTGAAGATATGAACTGGGATTGGTACCGAACTGGGTCTTTCCATAAGTAGCTGCTTCAGTTGCCAGTTTAGCCTGTGCCTGCTCCATAGTCATGCCAGCAGCCAAATAAGCAGGAATTGCAGTGGGACCTGCAGTTGTAGCATATTGATTGGCAATACCAGTGATGATATTGGTAGCGAGATTTCCACCATAGAGTGCTTCGAAAGAACCAAGACCCTTGTCGAACTCGCACTTACCGCCACCACCAGTCAGACCGAAGTGAGCTGAAAGTGACCAGCGATCCCAGTTATGAGAAAGGGTAATAGAGGGAATGACAGGTGCAAGAGCCTCACCCTTGAACTCATGTGTTGTCTGACCAGGGTTGGCAGCATTGAAGCCAAACAGAGGGAAGGTAGTCTTGATATTACGCTGCTGGATGGCTGTCTGACTATTGATGCTCATGTGCCAGCCGGGACTGAGGAAAGCATTACCTGCGGGGTTGGCATAGAGGCTGGTCAGAGTGATCTGTCCCTCCTGAGCAAAGTTACGCAGAAAAGCTGCATTCTGATTCGTGTTAGTAAGCAAACCGCCAGCCTGTGCAGTCAAAGCACCCAAGGCAAAAAGGGCGGATGAAAGAATTGAAATCTTCTTCATAATAAAATATGATTAATAATACTATTTCGTTCTCTATTTCAATCGTACGTTATTTCGTTCGTTCTCGGTTGTTTCATATAAGCAGGAACAGATACATCGTGACTCACGTCGCATGTCCTATTTGTGCATAATATTGTTCTATTTCGATGCAAAGGTAACACTTTTTGCGAAAGTGTGCAACTTTTCAAGAGAAAAACTGCACAAAGAGCACCCTAAATGTGCAGAATAGCACAAAAACAATCGATTATGTGCAAATTGACTGCACTAACACGAAAAAAAACAATCGCTAGGATCACAAACGTCAATCGCTAGGATCACAAGCTTCAATCGCTAGGATCACAAACCTCAATCGCTAGGGGCACAAGAGCCAATCGCTAGGGGCACAGACAGCAATCATTAGGGTCCAAAAGAAATACATTAATTATATACGCGCACGAGAAATAAGGCCGAAAATTTGCATAATAGCATAAATTGCAGTAACTTTGCAGCCAAAATGCGCCAGAAAGGCGTAGGTATTGTATCAGAATAATCATAAAAATTGATATAGAAAGATGTTTGATAATCTAAGTGAGAGACTGGAGAGGTCCTTCAAAATCCTTAAGGGTGAAGGCAAGATAACCGAGATAAACGTAGCCGAGACGCTGAAGGACGTGCGTCGCGCACTGCTGGATGCCGACGTCAACTACCGTGTGGCTAAGGACTTTACCGACACGGTGAAGAAGAAGGCATTGGGACAGAACGTGCTGACAGCCGTAAAGCCCAGCCAATTGATGGTGAAGATTGTTCACGACGAGTTGGCCGAGCTGATGGGTGGCGAGACCTCTGAGATCAATCTGCCTGGCCGCATCGGCGACCCCACCATCATCCTTATGGCAGGTCTGAACGGTTCGGGTAAGACCACCTTCACCGGTAAGCTGGCCAAGATGCTGAAGGAGAAGAAGGCAAAGAATCCCCTCGTAGCTGCATGCGACACCTTCCGTCCCGCTGCTATGGAGCAGTTGAAGGTGCTGGCCGACCAGGTTGGAGTGCCCTGCTACATGGAGATGGGTGCTACCGACCCGGTAAAGGTGGCTCTGAATGCCATCCAGGAGGCTAAGGCCAAGGCCAACGACGTGGTGATTGTCGATACCGCCGGTCGTCTGGCCATCGACGAGGAACTGATGCAGCAGATTCAGGACATCCGCGACGCCATCAACCCACACGAGATTCTGTTCGTAGTTGATGCAATGACGGGTCAGGATGCCGTGAACACTGCCAAGGAGTTCAACGAGCGTCTGGACTATACTGGTGTCATCCTCACCAAGCTGGATGGTGACACACGTGGTGGTGCAGCACTCAGCATCCGCACCGTAGTAAACAAGCCCATTAAGTTTGTGGGTACAGGCGAGAAGATGGATGCCATCGACCCCTTCCACCCCGCACGTATGGCCGATCGTATTCTGGGCATGGGTGATATCGTCAGCTTGGTCGAGAAGGCTCAGGAACAGTACGACGAGAAGGAGGCAAAGCGCTTGGAGGCTCGTCTGCGTAAGAACAAATTCGACTTCAACGACTTCTACGCTCAGATTCAGCAGATCAAAAAGATGGGTAACATCAAGGATCTGGCTAGCATGATTCCCGGTGTAAGCAAAGCCATCAAGGACGTGGACATCGACGACAACGCATTCAAGAGCATAGAGGCTATCATCCTGAGTATGACTCCGAAGGAGCGTGAGAATCCCGCCATCCTCAACACCAGCCGTCGCACCCGTATTGCGAAGGGTTCGGGCACAACAATTCAAGAGGTAAACCGTCTCATCAAGCAGTTCGACCAGACACGCCAGATGATGAAGCTCATGACAAACAAGAGCAAGATGGCGCAGATGGCATCGCTAATGAAGGGTAAGATGCCCGGTGGAATGCCTGGTATGTAAGAAACGTGAAGTTAGACAATTTCCCAAACGACTAAACAATATGGAACTGATAGACGGAAAAGCAACAGCAGCCACCATCAAGGCTGAGATAAAGGAGAAAGTAGAACAGATCGTTGCCAAGGGAGGTCGCCGTCCTCACCTCGTAGCCATCTTGGTCGGACACGACGGTGGCAGCGAGACATATGTCAAGAACAAGGTACTGGCATGCGAGGTATGCGGCTTTAAGAGCACACTCATCCGCTACGAGGATGACATAACCGAGGCAGACCTCCTAAAGAAGGTTGACGAACTAAACCACGACGATGACGTGGACGGCTTCATCGTACAGCTGCCTCTGCCCAAGCACATCGACGAGCAGCGCATCAACGAGGCTATCGACTGGAGCAAGGACGTGGATGGTTTCACTCCCGTCAACGTAGGTCGCATGGCACTGGGCTTGCCCAGCTACGTAAGCGCAACACCTAAGGGCATCCTTGAACTGCTCCGTCGCTACAACATAGAGACCAGCGGTAAGAAGTGTGTCATCCTGGGCCGTTCAAACATTGTTGGCAAGCCTATGGCACAGCTCATGATGCAGAAGCAGTATGGCGACAGCACCGTAGTGGTATGCCACAGCCACAGCGCACAACTCAAGGAGGAATGCCAGTCGGCTGACATCATCATCGCTGCCATCGGCCGTCCCGACTTCGTAACAGCCGACATGGTTAAGCCCGGTGCAACTGTCATCGACGTAGGTACCACCCGCGTTCCCGATGCTACGCGCAAGAACGGCTTCCGCTTGAATGGCGATGTAAAGTTCGACGAGGTAGCCCCCAAGTGCAGCTTCATCACTCCTGTTCCTGGTGGCGTTGGCCCCATGACCATCTGCATGCTCATGTCCAACACACTGCAAGCTTACGAGCAGAAATTCTGCAAATAAGAAAAACATCTATAAGTAAAGAAAAACATTCAGGCTGTCGAGTTCAAGTCTCGACAGCCTGAATGATTTTTTATATCGCAGTAGAAAACTGTGTCGCTCAATAGCATTGAGTTAACGAACTACCTTCACAGTTTCACCACCTTTCTTACGCACGATGTTGATACCCTTTTGGGGCAGAGTAAGTTTAATACCAGAAACACTGTATACCGCTGGCGAAACATTAGACACACTATTGGCAACTTCCTCGATGCCATCCTCTTCGCCGAGTGCTTCTTCCTTATACACAACGTTCACTTTGGTCGATGCAACATGACCTCTGTAGGAAGCAGTGATCGTACACTCGCCTTCGCTCAATGCACAAATCTCACCGTCTTCAACCTTAATTATGCCGGGGTTTGATGAAGTGTACTCTGGATTAACGTATGTTCTCTCTCCGTTCTCCCAAAACACCTTGCCGATTGGGGACATTTTCTGGTTAACATACATTGTTGAGGACACACCTTCGAGCGTGAAGTAGTTAATATCTGTCAAAGCAGGTATTTCTACACAGAGGGTGTCGCCAACCACTTCGTTGTTATCAGTTACTCCCAATGCATACAGCGTAAGTGGACCAGAGTACCAAGAAGGCACATCGATTGAATAGTCATCATGATGACAGCCAACGTAACCATCCTCGTCGTTGTAGAATGAGAATAGAATATTCTTCGTGATGTCCGAACTCTTGTCCAACGTAACATTCAGTTTCCAGTTATTCTCCTCTAAGACGAGGTCGCTGTAGATATGCAAGTTGCAGTCTGGATTGGTAGAAACCTTAAAGATTGCCCCAGATTCTCCTTCGTTTGCTTTTGCCTTTACCTTTGCAACTGCATCTCTCTTATTGAACCAAATGACATAATCTTCATCAATCTCTTTAAATCCCGACGTACAGAACTTGCCATGATCTACTGGCGCATGCAAAAGAGAAACTAAGTTCGCTTTGGTTTCCGACCAACTGCAGGTGCTGCAATGGTGAGCATCTGAGAAATAACCAAATAAACCTAAATCTGGCTGATTGAGCACAGCATAAGGTGCACTCTCTATTGTCACGTAAGTAGATTTCTCTGGCAAACCACCTAGTTGGCTAGTAAAACCGACTACTCCATCATGACGCCACTCGCCGAAAAGCATATCTAATACCTTTTTTGAATTTGAACGATATAAATTAAAACAAACAGCATCAACCAATGATGCCCCCGCAGCAGCAAATTTTTCCAAAAAACCACCCTTCTTCTCTGGAAGTATAACTGGCGGAGCGTCAACACCCTCATACATATAAGAGCATACAGCATGCACTGGGACACCTTCCAGCAAACCAGAAGAGGTACTTAAATCGAGAATTGCCTGACTACCAGTTGCAAGATCATTTACAGCTGGTCCAATTTTATTTGTATAGAAACTATTCCAAACATACTTTGTAACATACCAAGTTGATTCAGCGCCTTCAACGAACCAATTGTTATCTTCATCTAAAAAACTATCATCTAATTCCTGCAAACCAGGAAGTAGATCGACAATATCACCAAAAGGTGAGCCCCAGTGAGGAGTATTTACAGTTATGATTTTGTGTATGTGTTTCTTGTTTGTTTCATCTTGACCATATAGGCGGGAAAGTATTCCACCCATGCTGTGGCCTACAAGATCGTATGCATAGCTGACAATACCTTGCTCATACAAGTCTGTATATAGTTTCTCACAAGCTGTTTCAATTACTTTTGCAGTGTTGGCATTGTAATCAAATGCCTTATTGTTGCTTTCTTTGTAGCTAACATTGTTGACCGATGTCATCAGGTAAGAACCATCTTCTTCCAGATACTTTACAAAGTTATCGAAACAGTCAGAGCTGGAATTCAGTCCATGTATCAAAGCCAGACCAGGACGGTAAACATCGAAGGAGGTCAGGTAAGCCATACCCTCTTCAACATCAGCAAGAGGAACATAAACCTTCACTACAAAATGTTTTTGTTTGGGCCTGATAGGGAAATTGGCCGGTGCACGGTAAATAAATCCTTCGCAACCGAATTTCTCATTGTACTTAATCTCATAGCACTGTCCTCTATCATTCACGTTGTCGGCAAGATACAATTTGCTGCCTTTCGAGTCGTAGAATTCCAACATTGGCTTCGCACCACCTTGACTGACGTCCATTCCCGAAGGAATGGTAACGAAGATTTGAGCCATTCCGTCTGCAGTGAGACCATTGACGGGATCGAATGTAGAATAATTCTTAAATCCTCTATATGCATATTTCTGAGCATCGCCATCAACAGTTTCAGGATTCTTCACAGTAATCTGGCAGGTTGCAGAAATACCACTTCCGTCGGTTGCCTTTGCTCTGATCTTCACCACACCAGGAGACAGAGCGGTCACAACGCCATCCTCGCTGACAGTAGCAACGTCCTTGTTATTCGATGCCCACGATATATTTGGGTTTGAGGCATCAGTAGGCAGAACTGTTGCATTCAACTGGTACATCTGGCCACTTTCACCGCAATACATCATTGTCGGTTCGTTAGTGATTGTGATACTCTGAACAAGCGTCTCTTCATCTTGGCCAGTCCTATCAGGTTCTTTGTCCATGACAGGACGCACTGATCTGCCAGCAGCCCTAGTTCCAGTTATTCCAAAATGATAGTAGAAACCTTCTTTTCCGTAAGCATAAAGTTCCTGTGTACCAAAAATAAGTTCTGTGGCATAGCTGCTATTGATGTACGTCTTAGACCAATATGAGCCATATATGCCTATAGAATTTTCGTCAACGTTGCTCTCTTTATGGCTAAAAGAGGCTGCAGGAAGGAAAATGCAGTTGCCGTTAGAGCCAATCACCATTGCTCCTTGCACACCTTCGTAGTTCATCCATATCCATCGGCATTTATTTAGAAGTTCATCCAATTGCTCCTTGGAAGGCATGTGCCAATCACCACCCCAATGTGCTGTAGCTGCATCATCTGACGGACCGAGATCAACCGATGTATTTGACTCCAGGTTATAATCGCTATAAACATCCTTCGTTGAAGTTTCTCCCCATGCATAAAAATCGCCAAAATCTTGTGGCTTCGAGGCGCCAACATTATAAGATGCCCAATATGCCGAGAGACCCAAATCCACAAAGGTGTGACCACGATGTATTCCACTTGCATTGTTTGGATTAGGAACGAAGATATTGCCGTTACCCTTATAATATATCTTGAAATTGTCAAAAATAGTCCAATCGCATCCATCTCTTTCGGTCTTTTCAACACCAAAGGCAAGCACGCCATTGGTTACCTTGACGTGTACCGCATTGTCGGCGTACAAACCAGCCGTGAAACATTGCTGAGCAGAGTACATATCGAATGGAAGGCCGCTTTCTGAGCTGGAAAGATTAATCCCATTTGCAGCTATTTGGCTGAGTTCCGAGGCAATGCACTGCAGCGGAGTGCGTTCTCCATTGGCAAACAAATAAGCAAGATGTTTGTCCTCATTGCTGTCATGAGTATTTGCAGCCACAGAATTAGTGTTTTGTGAAGTGTTACAATACCTATAAAAGCCTTGACAAGTGATGACGTAATCTCCATTAGGTATATTAACTATCGTCTGGTAAATCCTGAATGCATCTTTGTTCCACGACTCAGCACTACTGTAATTAACTGTAGGACGGCCAATCCAGTTCGAATCTCCGTTCGAGAAGTCTGCATTTTCCGTAATAGCATTCGTTACGTCAATATAACCAGTTGTATCTATCGCAAAAGCAGATACAATTGAAGAACAAGAAAAAATTAGTAACGAAAGTAGTCTCTCTGTTACCAGCTGTTTTAAGATTGAAACACGCATGTTATTATAATGTGGATATTTTAAGAATTACAATAGGTGAAAATTTTGCCGATTAACATAAAGTCCAAGGCTAACTGACTATATTAAAAGCAAATTTACACATTTTCTTCCATCTTTAAGATGATTTATCTCAGATTTTCTCATATTAAAGCAAAAATGGAAAAATTAACGAAAAAAGTGCAAAAACATTTGGCAGTCTCGAAATAATTGACTACCTTTGCACTCGCAAAACGGAAGAAGAGATTTCCATACAAGTTTTGCAAAGGCCCAAAGCCTTGTTTATGGTGACTATAGTTCAGTTGGTTAGAGCGTCAGATTGTGGTTCTGAATGTCGTGGGTTCGAGTCCCACTAGTCACCCAGAGATCCTCACAGCAATGTGAGGATTTACTGTTTTATAAAGACAATGACAAGACACTATATATAAAAAACGTCGCTGCAAGAATATTGCAGCGGCGTCTTTGCTATATAGCAGTTAAAAAAATCTCTTCGATATCTCTTACTTGATAACAAACAAGGTAATGAGGGTGGTAAGGAAAGAAGCGATTGAGATCCAGAAACCAGGAGTCTGCATCGTGTTACCATTCACGGTAGTCTCACGCTGCTTCTTCTTCGTAGGCTCAACATAAATATAGTCACCAGGACGTGTCTGGAAGGCAGGAGACGTCATAATACTGTCACTAGATGTAAGATTGACACGATAAGCCAACTGCTTATCGCCATCCTGACGCAACACCAAGATGTTATCACGCTTACCAGAAATAGTGATGTCGCCAGCAGTGACAATAGCCTCAAGCAGATTGAGATGATCCTTGGTGAACTCATAACGACCAGGACGAGCAACCTCACCCGACACAGAGTAGTACAGGTTCTTAAACTCAACAACAACCGTAACATTCTTGGCCAGGTTCAAACCCTCAATAGCTTCCTTTACCTTGCTGGCAACCTGCTCACGAGTCAAACCGCCAATATGGATCTTACCCACCTGAGGGAAGTCGATATTACCATTGCTATCGATGGTATAAGAACGTTGGTTGTTAGCCTGGTCGGTAGTACCCGTAGCACCCATCGTCAAGTTGAACATACCAGTCAACTCAGGATTCAAACTCTTAACGAAGATGGTAATCTTATCGCCCGACTGCAACGTGATGGGAGGGCACATATAAGTTGATACAGACTGTCCATCCTGCAGATTTTGCAGATAACTAACATTGGGAGTCTTACAAGCAGAAAACAGCACCAAAGCCATAACTGCCAAATATATAAACTTCTTCATGATTCTTATATTATATATAAATAAGGTGTAGGTGAATACAACTTATGACTCATTGCCATAACTGTAACCATAACTATAACCATAGTTGTAGCTGTAGCGTGAGTAGCCATAACGTCCACCGGCGCCTTCAGTACCATTAAGCAATACGCACATCTCACCGAACTTCTTGCTCTCGTACATGTTATCAATCTCATTAAGCATATTGCGCAGATATACGCCTGCACGCACGATGAAGATAGTACGATCGGCATGAGGAGCGATGATAGCCACATCGGTGACAACCTCGACAGGAGGACAGTCAAGGAAGATTACGTCATACTCGTTGCGAACCTGCTGCATCATCTCGCTCAGACGCTCGCTATAGAGCACCTCAGAGGGGTTGGGAGGCAACGTACCACAAGGCAGGATATCCATATTGTGGAAAATCTCGTCGTGCAGAATCGCATCATGGAAGTTATCGATATGACCAGCCAGATAATCTGAGATACCGAACGCCTTCTTCTTACCTATAAATGAGGTAAGACTACGCTTACGCAAGTCAAGGTCGATGAGCAAGACGCGCTTATTCTTGGCAGCAAATGAAGCAGAAAGGTTTGTGCTGATATAAGTCTTACCCGAACCTGGGTTAGCACTGGTAATCATAAACACCTTAGTATCCTTGGTATTCATAAACTCGAGGTTACCACGCACAACGCGGAATGCCTCATTGATAACATTATGACTGTTATCCTTGACATCAAGATGCATATTCTCTCTTGAGAACTTACCTCTCTTCTTACCCGAGCGATGCAAGACATAGCGGTTTATGTTATCCATCAAACGTGTGAAGAAGCCACCGCGACGTCCAGCGACCTCGGGAATCTCACCTGCAAAGGGAGCAGCGAGTCCGAGAACATCTCTACGACCGCGTACGGTATTATCCATTTTGTCAAACAGATACACAAAAGCAAATGGCAAACCAAAACCTAAAGCCAAAGCAATAAGCAAGATGCTACGACTCTTGGGCGAGATAGGAATGCTACTACCGCAAGGTTTCTTAATGATACGGGTATTTGTAGCAGTAAAGGCCTGCGACAGCTCGTTCTCCTCACGCTTCTGCAACAGGAAGAGGTATAGAGCCTCCTTTACACCCTGCTGACGAGTGATGCCCAGAAGGTGCTTGTTCTGCTGAGGATTTTTGGCCAGATTACCACGAGCCTGGCTCTGCATACTACGAGTAGAGGCCAACTGATTGTTGAACAGTTTAATCTGAGTCTTGATAGAAGTAAGGATAGTGGGATAGAGAGACTCCAGCTCAGCATCCATCTCAATAACGAGAGGATTATTCTCTGAAGAATTGGCCACCATGTTATTACGCGCCAACATCTTGGTGTTGTAAGTGGCAATCTGAGACTCAATGCTAGCCACACCGATACCAGTATTAGCAGGGATCAGCTGATTCTTATGATTGCTGGCTTCAACATACGAGGCCAAATACTGCAATACCTGTATCTTGTTGGTCAACTCCACCGCCTCTTTTTCAGCCGCATCAGCATTTGTCATGCTCAAACCACTCTGTGCCTCAAGGTTGGGAATGAAATTAGAACTCTGATAGTCAAAGATATTGCTATCTACCGTATCCAGTTCACTCTCCAGAATAAGCAAACGCTCGTTGATGAACTCACTGGTAGTGGTAGCCAAGAGGTTGCGGTCGCGAAGCCAGCTCTCATTATAAACCTTGATAAGCATATCGAGGCAATCCTCGGCTCTGGCTATTGAAACATCGTTATAAGTAAGATCGATAATAGACGATGTCTTGCTTTGTAACTGTGAAGAAAGACGCGCCATAAAAGCATTCAACGCATTCTCACGACTGTAGTGATCCACCTTGATAGTACCTTCCTGATTGGCATAGAAAGCGGTCGGAACAACGAGGATCTTACCCAGAGGAGTACTGATCATCTCATTCATCTTACCCTTGCAAACGGCGCCGTGCTCCTGATCCATCTTCTGGAAGTGCGACAACTCTACATTGCCAGCCTTGTCAAACTCAACCTCCAATGCAGCATACATATCAGGATCAAAATCGACCATAACAACCTCGATGGGAAGTGTCCTGCCGTAAAGTGTCACGTCGTGGAACTTACCAGGTGCCTGATAGTTCATATAAAGTTTCAGTGTATCAACTACCTCTGAAACAATAGTGGGACTGGTCATTGCCGACATCTCGTCTTCCACCAGACTGGAATTCTCGAAAATACCCAGATCAGCACCCAAGCTCACATTCGAGCCCTTGATGGTATTTCCGCTACTTTCCGACTTGATCAGAATAGAAGCACCACGCTGGAAAACTGGCTCCTGGCGTTTCAGATAGAAGTAAGCTCCTGCCACAAAGATAGCAAGACTAAGAAGAAACCAAGGCCAATGCATCAGACACTTCAACAAAATGTCCGAAATAGCTCCCTCATTGCTATTGTTAACAGCTGAAGAGGCAGTACTTTCGTTTGGGTTGTTAATATTTGCCATATAGCTTTGTTAATAATATTTTCAATATATCTGCAGCATAGCTCTTTGCATTATATCCATATCTATGCAATGCCATTTCTGCACACCATTACCTTTGAGTTGCAAATTTAGCAATTTTGCTTCAAACAGCCAAATACATCACATTATTTTATATAATAATTAGAGAAAAATGGTACATACTAGTTAAAAAACGGTAAAAATATGCATAATAACGGGATATTTTTGTCCGTAAAAGAGTTATTTGTTACTTTTGTAACATAATTAAACATTCGCATCAAAATCTAAAAAACAATAACGAGAATGAAGAAACTCATCATTTCCTTTCTGTCGATCTTCGCTGCACTGCATGTATGGGGCGGAGTGACAACAAGCTTCAAGATTAGCGACAGTGCCCTCACCGAACAAGAGTTGCTGAAAGGCGACATAATGGTGGCATTGCGTATTTACACCTCCAGCAAAGATATGTACATCGGCGAAAGCAAAAACACGAGCTTCGACAGCATGACGGGAAGCACCATATTCAAAGTGGAGAAAGCAGGAAAAGGGATATGCCTGAAAAACATCAAAACGAACGAATACCTTGCCAGCAAGGGAAACAAGATAATGCGTAGCACAAAAAAGAAGGAGGCTCAAATATTCACACCAGTAAAGATAACCAAGAAAGTTGACAATACGCATGCCAATGCCGACGAGACACGAAGCTACTGGCTGACATTCCAATATGATAACACCACATACTATCTGAACACCAACACCACCAACCACGAAATGCCACAATATGCCACAGGCAACGGCAATTGGTCTACATTATATATTTATAAGGTAGAAAAAGAGGAGATTACCACCACACCCATCATACCCGCGCCCAAAAAGGTGACGAGCATGAAGGGAACATTGAAGGAATGGAGCTGGGACAACATTGCAGAGTCCATTGACAACTCAATGGCAGAAGAGGCTTACACGCTGAGCATCACCAGAAAAGGAATCAGCATCAAGGCAGGGTCGGAGAAGGGAATCTTCTATGCACGCCAAAGTCTGACTCAGTTGGAAGAACAAAGCCACACGCTGCCTTGTATGGTCATCGAGGACGAACCCCGATTTGGCTACCGTGGATTCATGCTCGACGTCAGCCGCCACTTTTTCAGCGTAAACGAGATAAAGAAAATACTTGACGTGATGGCGCGATACAAGATGAACGTCTTCCACTGGCACCTTACCGACGATCAGGGTTGGCGTGCCGAGATAAAACGCTATCCGAAGCTGACCACCATCGGCGCCACTCGCAGCGACAATTACGACACGCCTATACATAAGGTCGTAGAAAACGGGCAGACATACTGGACAGGCACAGGAATGAAGACGGGACAGACGTACGGTCCGTATTTCTATACGCAGGACGAGATGCGCGAGGTTGTAGCCTATGCAGCTGAACGACAGATAGATGTACTGCCAGAGGTTGACATGCCCGGACACTTCGTGGCAGCACTCGCTGCCTATCCCGAATACTGTTGCCACCCCGAGACCACGCCGGCCGTATGGTCGGGATGGGGCGTCAGCAGGGACGTGCTGAACGTAGCGAATCCGCAGGCAGTAGCATTCGCACAGAACATCCTGAGCGAGTTGTGTGACATCTTCCCCTACCCCTACATTCACATCGGCGGAGACGAGTGTCCCACCGAACAGTGGGAGACCAACGAGCTGTGCCAGGCACGCTACAAGGAACTGGGACTCAGCAGTTACCGTCCTTTGCAGAGCCGCTTCATCAAGCAGATAGCAGACTTCGTGACTACCAAGGGCAAGAAACTGTTCTGCTGGAACGAGAGCGTGACAGCAGGTGGTGCCGATCTTGAACTGATGAAGCAGACGGGTGCCACCATCATGAGTTGGCATCCCTGCCAGACTGGCGTGAACAAGGCCATCAGCCTGGGACTGCCCGCCATCGTAACAGAATACCATGGTGCTGGTGGCGGTTATTACATCAACCGCCGTCAGAGCAACGATCTCGGCGAACCTTCGGGTGCAGGTGCGGGCGATGACAGCGTGGAGGGATGTTACAACTACATACCCGTGCAGGGCAGCTACGCAGCCGAGCAGCTCGCTCTCATCAAGGGTGTGCAAGCCACCTTCTGGACGGAGCACGTGGGCACAAACGAATATCTCGAATACCTGGCTTTGCCTAGACTGATATGTGTAGCCGAGGCGGGCTGGACCGAGCAGAACCAGAAAAACTGGTCATACTTCCGCAGCCGACTCACCGGCCATACAAAGTGGCTGGACGAGCATCACTACGTGTATGGCCGCCACTGGATGGAGGGCTATGTACCTAGAAAAGAGAGCAAATAAAACCTAGCTGTTCACATCAGGCTTTTCCTTAACTTCAAGAAAAGCCAGGTGACACATGCACACGTAAGAAAGCTGACAAGACACATCAGCAAAGAGAACAAAGGCCAGCCAACGACAGAGACCGTGGCGGCCTTTAGTTCGTCATATACCATAAGTTTCAGCAACGGATCGAGCAGATAGACACCGAAGCACAATGGACTGAAGAACGACACCACTCTGACGAAAAACGAGGGAGCTGGCTGAACATCCGTATCGGAGCAACGCGAAACGGAAAAGAATTTCTTGACCACTAGAAAGAAGACAATGACCAGAACATAGGTGAAGAGATTGAGGAAGCTTTGCGTGTAGCCCCATGTAATGCCTTGCACGAAAGTGGCACCAGCAGTGAATGCTACGCCTAATGAAGCACAAAGACACAACACCAACCACTGTCGACGCGTAATGGCATCCACATCAATCTTCTTGTCCACAAAATACCCTATAAGCGGATAGAATATCAGCGGAGCACGAACCAAAGCCGTATTGATGTTGTCGGAAAGAACGACAGGCGGAAGGTCGGCAAACTTCAGCACCAAGTTAACCAAGGGGATAACGGTAGAAAGGAAGGCATGGACACCCAGAAGAAGACAGAAATCGGCGGATTTCATTCGCTGTGCGATGTGTCGGAAGAAGGGTAGGAAAAGCAAGAAACCAAGGTAGGCATAGAGGAACCAGTAAGAGTCGAAGTTCTTCAGATTGCCTGCCAGCAAACCATAGACGAGTTCGCTGACAGAAAAGGGGCGATGACGAAGAAAGACGAAACCGAGATATAGCAGAAGGCTACAGCCAACCGTCACCAAAAGCATGTTTTTCAGTCGTTTATGCCATATCTCTCCGTAACTCTCGTCACGTCCAAGAAGCAAGGCTCCCGACAGCATGGCAAACAACGGTACATTGATACGCACCAACACAGAGAAGATGAGGCATGGAATCTCGCCCACCCCATGCTGTGACATGAACATACGGTAGACAGGCAGATGATTAAGCAATACCAGCAGTATGGCTGTCACCCTGAGCACATCGTAATACGCTTTTCGTGCCATCTCCTATCTCTTCTGCCCCTTTCCACGGGTATACTTTCCCCAATCGACGGCACGCTTCGGGCATTTATGATAGCAACGCAGACAGCCGGTACAATCCTGATGTTTCCACACCACCCTGCCGTCTTGCAGCACTATGTCGTGCATGGGACAAGACTTGGCACACAGTCCGCATTGCGAACAAGCATCCGAAGTCTTGAAATACTTGTCGGTAACCAAGAAAGCATTGAAAAGAGGACGCAACAAGTAGGTCTTGCACCATGCCATACCGCCACGCGTCAGTTCACGACACACACTTCTATTCCCTATCACCTCGGCTATACCCGCTAGCCTGTCCATGGTCTTCTGCCGCTTGCTGGCTGCCAGTTCATCACTATCCACATCAAAACCAGGCAGACAGACATAGGTATTGGGCATCTGTACGGAGAATGCCGCATCCAGTTTCCGGCTGAGTGCCTTCTGCAGCACCTTGTCGGCATAGCCCATATCATCACCGCAAGTCATGACACACCATACATAACGCTCGCCCACATTGATATTTTTCAGAAAAGACTTTACCAATCTGGGCAAGCCCCATGCATATACGGGAAAGACAATACCCAGAGGCTCGTCGTCCTTGAGTTGCGGAATCCCAACACACTCCATATTCAGCAAGCGCTCGTCCAGCAATGACGCCAGACGTTCTGCCACCTGCAGACTATTTCCCGTACCAGAGAAAAAGAGTATCATAAATATTTACTTTTCAATCATCAAAAGGATGTAAGACAACGAGGCGGCACTGATTACAAGCCACAGGAGAACACCTTGGATGAGGGGGCGAATGCCTACTGCCTTGAGAGTCTTACGCGTAAGTCCTGCTCCGATAAAAAACAGCGAGAGCGTGATGAGCGACTTAGACAAACTGCACACTGCACCACTTATCTGCTGTCCGACCTCGAACTTCGACAACACAAAAGTATTGAGAAGAATAGCCACAACAAACCAGATGATAAATGTTGGGATGACTTTGTACCAAGGCTTCTGCTGTCCCTCATCGCCACGCAACTTGTTGCGAAAGAAGAAGGGTGTGATGACAGCCACCACCACAATCCAAAGGGCACGGGTAAGCTTGACGGTAGTGGCAACAGTCTGAGCTTCATCGCCATAGGCACCACCAGCACCCACCACCGACGAGGTGTCGTGTATGGCTATGGCAGCCCATGTTCCGAAGCCTTCCTGCGTCATATCGAACAGATGACCAATGGGAGGAAACACAAATAATGCTATGGCATTGAGGATGAAGACAACACCCAAAGCTACCGACATCGACTCGGCCTTGGCGCGGATGGCAGGACCTACAGCAGCGATGGCCGATCCGCCACAAATGGCAGTGCCTGAAGAGATGAGATAGGACGTCTGCCAATCAACACCCAGCAACTTACGGCCGATGAAAGTGCCTAGTGCCAAAGTGCCGAACACCGAGACAATGGTGATGAGCATACCGTCGGCTCCCGAAGCGATGGCACTCTCAAGCGTCATACCCAGACCCAGACCAACCACTGAATACTGCAGCATTTTCTTTGACATCAACTTGGTGAACTTCTCGTACGTTGCACCAAAGATGAGAGCAAAAAGAATACCCAGCAGAAGGGCATAGGGCGATGCCACCCAACTGCTCACCCAGGCAAAGGAGCCCAAATCCAACCCGAACTGATTGACGGCGAACTCTGCAAGCAGAGACACCGCAAGCACTACGACAATAACGATGTAGATAACTTTCTTCATATAAAAAACTATTAGTCATGTGAATCATGGGGTCTGCCCCCCCGATTCACTTACCCTCTTCCTCCTTCAAGGCAGCCTGGCCAACCTTGTCGAGCAAGATTAGAGCAGGATCGTAGCCCTCGATGACACGCAGCAAGACGGTGCCTTGCGGCAACTGCCACAGATAGCCCAACTCCGTCTCGGCAGGAGTACCATAATCAACGGTAAGTGAATCGAGCCAAATGTTGGCATCGAGGTTCTTAGGCATGACAGTGACGCGATACACCTTGCGGGTCTTCTTGGTGTAGAACACCTGGAAGGGGCATTCCTTGCCATAGACATAGCCCTGAAATATCCAGTTGCGGTCCGAACCCATCTTACGTTTCAGGGTGAAATGAGGTCTCAAGGCATCGGCAAACTCATCGATAGTACCCGACATAGGTACACCTTGGAAGAACAGATTGACTGCCGTATCACCTATAGCCATATCAGCAACCTGCGCCGAAGCAGTAAAAGGCATAGCGCAGAACATAGTTAACAACACAAAAAGAATCTTTTTCATAAGGCTTATGTTTTTTAGGATTATCCAATTTCACTACAAAATTACAAAAAACAATCGAGATAGCAATATAATTGCTCATTTTTTCGCAAACAGACAAAAAATTAGTGAACAATGTAGCAAAAAGACTACCTATTTGCCAAAAAAAAGAGGGCAGAACGAAATCTGCCCTCATTATCTGCCGAAATGTCATCCAGTGGCTTATGCCATGCCATTGTCATTGTGCATAGAGATGATCTGATTCATTGCGATACGGTTAGCCTTCTGTGTGTAACGCTTTGCCTTGTGCAGCTGCTCGATGACGATAGCGTCGGCCTTCTTGCGCTGGTCGCGAGCCTCCTTCAGTCCCTCCTGTGCCTTAGCCATTTCCTTCTGAGCACGCTTCATTGCTTTGTTATACTTTTTCAGTTCCTTCTTGGTCATGTTGGCCTTCAGTTCGTCGGTCAGTTCGATAGCGCGAACATATGAAGCATAACCATCACGAGGAGCCTGGAAAGCGAAGTTCTGCATACCCATCATGCCACGTCCTGCACCCTGACGCATGCCACCACGGCGACCGCCCATAGCCATCATACCAGGTCTGTTCATTCCATTGCGTCCCCACATCTGAGCACCACGACCGTTACGAGCATGAGCAGGGCGGCGCATCTGGTTTCCGCGACCCATCATAGGTCTACGTCCTTTATTATTAGCCTTTAAGCTATCACCCATCTCACGACGATGCTGCATAAAGTCAGCTACTGCACTGTCGTTCATCTCACGATGCTGACGGAAACCGAAGCCGCGACGAGCAGGCTTCTTGTCGGCCTTCTGTGCGGTGGCCGAAGTCTGGGCATCAACATTGTCAGTAGACTGAGCACTAGCGAGGGTTGACATACCGAAGAATGCGAGAGCGAGGATTGAAAGATTCATTGTTTTCATAATTGTGAAGTTTTTATTGTTATTAATTTATTTGTTTACTATTTTCAGTAGGCTATTTCGTTGCCGTCTGTAGTATAGACACGAGAAATAGGGTGTGAGTTTAATCGGAATTTCCCTAAACGAGAGGGGAAAATCCCTATACTGCATGAAAAGGTGAAAGAGGTTGAAAAAAACACTCGCAGCGAGCGCAGAATTTGTTCGCAGCGAGCGCAGGATATGTTCGCAGCGAGCGCAAGACGTGATCGCAGCGAGCGCAGGAAATATTCCGGTGAAGTATATCAGAAAGCTTATTTGAACAGTTTAAAATCGTTTAGGGAAGCATACTAAGGAATTTACATTTAAGTTCAAACAAGCTAGAGAAGGTTAAAATACGGAAAACATTCGGGTGGCATATTGTGCAGAAAGTGATGATTTTTAGGTTTGAGTGCACTTTTAAGTGTTTTTTTTGAGGAAAAACACACTTTGCAAACTACTGTAGTTCAATAATATGCAATAAGAAAGTGAACTTTTAACACTTTTTTCTCTAAAAGTCTATACACGTGCACACGGGTATTAAAGAGTTTTGGAGAAAAAAGTGCTAAAAAGACACTCGAGCTTCATAAAATATTGATATTTAAATTGATGCAAGGTGAATTTATTCTTGAAAAGTTCACTTAAAAGTGCACTCAAATATAGAAACACAACACATCATCCACTTTTAACCAGCTGAAATCAAACATATTACAAACAATACGGAAGATACACTCCACAATGTCAGTGATGCACAGTGTGGATTGAATGATGCTTGAAGCATGCCAAACAGCACCGAAGAACCGAACGTTTAATAGACGCGCAGCACATCGCCAGCTTTGACAGCATAGTCGGGCGCCAGTTTGTTGAGTTTGTACAACGACTTGAGCTTCATGCCATACATCTGCGCAATATCATACATCGACTGCCCGTTCTGCACTGTATGCGGATGGCGCTTGAAAGCTTTGTCGGCATGCTTGCGCTTTGACTTCAGATAGAGGATAGTGCCCGGCTGCAGGGGAGCATACTTGGGCAGTTCGTTGTAACGGCGAAGCTTACGCACACTGACGCCGACCTCACGCGAGATGGTAGTGAGATCATCGCCCGGAAGAACACGGATATAGTAGTTCTTATTGTTGACACCTACAGGGTGCTGGGCAAAGAAATCAGCATCACCTTCAGCGACAATCTCGGAGATATGATTCTCCTCACGCTTCGTGGCAGCCGACACAGGAAGGTTGTTCTGCGCAAAGCCCATCTTGCCCGTGTCGTAGGCATCGAGATGATAGAGTTCGATGAGGTCGATGAGCTTCTGAGCATAGGTGGGCGAAGTGGCATAACCACAAGCCTTGAGGCCGTGCGCCCATCCCTTATAGTCAGTGATGCGCAGCGAGAAGAGCTGCTGGTAGCGCGCCTTCTTCAGGAAGAGCGAGTGATCCTCATAGCTCTCGGCCGCCGAATTGTACTTACGGAAGCGCTCGTTGGGCTTGTCATCGTCGCGAAGCACATAAGGTCCCGACCACGAACCACCCGTCTTGATGCCAAAGTGATTGTTGGCCACAGTAGCCAGCGTACTGCGACCGGCTGCACTCTCCAGCAAGCCCTGCGCCAGGGTGATGCTGGCGGGAATGCCATGACGGTTCATCTGGTCGATGGCCATGCCGGCATATTGGTCGATATAGGACTGATAGACAGTATTAGTACGTTGTGCATACGCCCCTATATGTGCGCAAACCAAAATAATAGCCAACAAAAGAAGGCGCAGATTATATATTTTTCTCATATTTCAAGGTTTTAACGTCACAAAGTTAGACAAAAATTAGAAAATATGGAAATTTTTTCGTAACTTTGTGCGCTTTTAGGAGAAAGTAAAGATGGAACAGTACGAAATAACATCGAAAGTGAGCGTCTACAGCTATGACGAGCTGCCCGACGACGAAAAGAAACTGGTGGACATGGCACGAGAGGCCACACAAAACAGTTATGCCCCCTACTCGCACTTCTATGTGGGCGCAGCCCTCGAGCTGAACAACGGTGTGCGGATGATAGGCTGCAACCAGGAGAATGCCGCATCGCCCGTAACCATCTGCGCCGAGCGCAGTGCCGTCTTCGCAGCCGGAGCGCAGTATCCCGACGTGCCAGTGAAGAAGCTCGCCATCACGGCCCGCAACGACGACGGATTCCTGGACTGGCCCACTGCACCATGCGGCTCGTGCCGACAGGTGCTGCTTGAGACCGAGTACAAGTTCCAGCAACCCATACGCATCCTGCTGGACAGCCGCAATGGCATACACGTCGTGGAGACCATCAAGGCACTACTGCCTATGCAGTTTGTGGCGGATAGCATGAAGAGTAATTCATAATGCATAATTCACAATAAGCTGCGCGATGCACTCATCTTGCCGGGCTCTCTCTCCTCATTGGGACAGCTAGAGGGACCTTAGCAGCGCGATGCGTCTTCGCACTTTATCCTCCTAGGAGAGTTAAAGAGAGTCTATAACAAAACTACATACAAATGATAACAGTATCAAATCTGGCCATTCAATTTGGCAAACAAGTCCTCTACAAGGACGTGAACATCAAGTTCACCAACGGTAATATCTACGGCGTGATCGGTGCTAACGGCGCCGGCAAGTCAACCCTTCTGCGTGCTATCAGCGGCGAACTGGAAGCCACCAAGGGAACCATCGAACTGGGTCCCGGCGAGCGCCTGAGCGTGCTGGAACAGGACCACTTCAAGTACGACGCCGAGACGGTACTCAACACCGTGCTGATGGGCCACACCACCATGTGGGAGGTGATGCGCGAGCGCGAGGCACTGTACAGCAAACCCGACTTCAGCGACGAGGACGGCATCCGCGTGGCAGAGTTGGAAGACAAGTTTGCCGAGATGGGTGGATACACCGCCGAGAGCGATGCCGCTGCACTGCTGAGCGGACTGGGCATCAAGGAGGCTAAGCACTACCAGCTGATGGGCGAGCTCTCGGGTAAGGAGAAGGTGCGTGTGATGCTGGCCAAGGCACTCTTTGGCAATCCCGACAACCTGTTGCTCGATGAGCCTACCAACGACCTCGACCTCGAGACCGTAGAATGGCTGGAGGACTACCTGGCCAACTTCGAGCACACCGTTCTCGTAGTGAGCCACGACCGTCACTTCCTCGACGCCGTCAGCACACACACCGTCGACATCGACTTCGGCAAGGTGACACTCTTCGCCGGTAACTACTCATTCTGGTACCAGAGTAGCCAGTTGGCTTTGAAGCAGGCACAGAACCAGAAGGCAAAAGCCGAGGAGAAGCGTAAGGAGCTGGAGGAGTTCATCCGCCGATTCTCTGCCAATGTGGCAAAGTCGAAGCAGACAACAAGTCGCAAGAAGATGCTGGAGAAGCTCAACGTGGAGCAGATTCAACCCTCTACCCGAAAGTACCCCGGCATCATCTTCCAGATGGACCGCGAGCCCGGCAACCAGATACTCGAGGTACACGACCTCAAGGCCACTATGGACGACGGTACGGTGCTGTTCGACAACGTGGAGTTCAACATCGAGAAGGGACAGAAGGTGGTATTCCTGAGCCACGACCCTCGTGCCATGACAGCCCTGTTCGAGATCATCAACGGCAACCGCGAGGCCGACAAGGGCACCTACAACTGGGGCGTGACCATCACCACAGCCTATCTGCCCGTCGACAACACCGACTTCTTCCAGAGCCAGATGAACCTGGTAGACTGGCTGAGCCAGTACGGCGAGGGTAACGAGGTGTACTTCAAGAGCTTCCTGGGACGAATGCTGTTCAGCGGCGAGGACGTACTGAAGAAGGTGAACGTGCTGTCGGGAGGCGAGAAGATGCGCTGTATGATTGCACGCATGCAGCTGAACAACGCCAACTGCCTCATTCTGGACACCCCCACCAACCACCTCGACCTCGAAAGCATCCAGGCCTTCAACAACAACCTGAAACTGTACAAGGGCAACGTGCTCTTCTCGAGCCACGACCACGAGTTCATACAGACCATCGCCAACCGCATCATCGAACTCACACCCAGCGGATGCATCGACAAACTGATGGACTACGATGAGTACATCCACGACGACAAGATCAAGGAATTGCGTGCCAAGATGTACGGAGAAGCGTAATTTTATGCCAAAACTACAAGAAAAATGAAGTTTGGCAAGGAATTTGTACGACGCTTTTCAGTACAAAAGCAGAAAACTATGAGCAATAAAGAAAAAGAGACAACCAAAGAGCAGGAATTGGACACCGAAAAGGTGGTGAACGAGACCGCAGAGACTGAAAACGCCAACGAGCAGGAGACTGCCAACGAGGAGGAGGCTCCCAAGGAGAAGACCACCGAGGAGCTGCTGGCTGAGGCACAGGCCGAGATAGAAGCACTGAAGACACAGCAGCTGTACAAGCAGGCTGAGTTTGAGAACTTCCGCAAGCGCGTCATTGCCGAAAAGGCAGACCTAATATTGAACGGAGGCAAGAAGGTGCTGGAGGCCATGCTGCCCGTAGTGGACGACCTGGAGCGTGCCATGATGCACATGGACAAGGCCGAGGACGTAGCCGCAGTGAAGGAGGGCGTAGACCTCATATACAAGAAGTTCCTGCAGGTGCTGAAGGCGCAGGGCGTGACGCCCATGGAGGCTACCGGAGCCGACTTCAACACCGACTTCCACGAAGCCGTGACGCAGTTCCCCGCCCCCAACGACGAGATGAAGGGCAAAGTCATCGACTGCACCGAGAAGGGTTATATGCTGAACGACAGCGTACTGAGATTCGCCAAAGTAGTGGTGGGAATCTGATCAACAGAGTTGATAATTGACAGTTGACAATTGATAATTGATAATTGGCTAGCGCAAAAATCCATTCTAATTGACAGTTTCCACAAAATCAGTGACAGAGCAACACTATGAAAAGAGATTTCTATGAAGTGCTTGGCGTGCAGAAAGGCGCCACGAAAGACGAGATAAAGAAGGCATACCGCAAGATGGCCCTCAAGTACCATCCCGACCACAACCCCGGCGACAAGGAGGCTGAGGAGAAGTTCAAGGAGGCTGCCGAGGCATACAGCGTGCTGAGCGACGACGACAAACGTGCCAAGTACGACCGATTCGGACATGCCGGATTGGAAGGTGGCGCAGGCTTCGGCGGAGGTGGCTTCGGCGGAGGAGGCATGAACATGGACGACATCTTCTCGGCCTTCGGCGACATCTTTGGCGGACACGGCGGGTTCAGCGGCTTCGGAGGATTTGACGGTGGCGGCAGACCCCAGCAGAACAAAGGACGTAACCTTCGACTGAAGGTAAAGCTGACACTGGAGGAGGCCGCCAAGGGTACCAGCAAGCGCTTCAGCATAAAGAAGCAGGTGAACTGCGAACACTGCCATGGCAGCGGAAGCGCCGACAGCAAGACCGAAACCTGCCCCCACTGCGGCGGTTCGGGTGTGGTGACCAAGATCGTCAACTCACTATTCGGCAGAATGCAGACACAAGCGCCCTGCCCTCATTGCAACGGCGAGGGCAAGATCATCAAGAACAAATGCCCACATTGCGGTGGCGAAGGCGTAGTACAAGGCCAGGAGACCATCGACGTGAGCATACCCGCTGGCGTAGACAACGGCATGGTGGTGAACGTACCCGGAAAGGGTGACGCAGGACGCCGAAACGGTTTGCCAGGCGACATACAGGTATACATCGAGGTAGAACCACACAAGGACTTTGTACGCGAGGAGCAGAACCTCATCTACAACCTCCTGCTGGACTTCCCCACAGCAGCACTGGGTGGCACCGTCGAGATACCCACTCTGGACGGCAAGGCACGCATCAAGATAGAGCCCGGCACACAGCCCGGCAAGGTGATGCGACTGCGCGGCAAGGGTATGCCTGCCGTGTCGGGCTACGGCTACGGCTATGGCGACCTCATCGTACACATCAGCATCTACGTTCCCGAGACACTGAACAAGGAGGAGAAAGACCTGGTGGAGAAGATGCAGCAGAAGGACTCGTTCAAGCCTACTACCAGCATCAAGGAGAAGATCTTCCGCCGCTTCAAGAGCCTGTTTGACTAAAGATTAATTCAAAATTCACAATTCATAATGCATAATTCATAATTAGGCTGCGCGATGCGATGTGCTAATTAAGAATTAAGAGAGAAGAAGAATTAGCTGCGATGAAATGAGAACAGCAAAAACAAGAAGCATAAACCTTCAGTTTACAGGGCATGCTCTCTCACACGACTTCTGCAATCAAACCAAATTATGAATTATGAATTGAAAATTATGAATTGACTAAAGTGACTTACAACGAGACCATACAATACCTTTTCAATGTAGCGCCCCTGTTCCAGAACATCGGACAGGGAGCCTACAAGGAGGGCTTGAGCAATACGCACGAGCTGGATGCTCATTTCGGGCATCCACACAAGGCGTTTCGCACCATCCATGTGGCAGGCACCAACGGAAAGGGTTCGTGCAGCCACACGCTGGCCGCCATACTGCAGTCGGCAGGCTACAAAGTAGGTCTCTACACCTCACCCCATCTCGTGGATTTCCGCGAGAGAATACGCGTCAACGGAGAGAAGATAAGCGAGCAGCGCGTCATTGACTTCGTGGAGCAGGAACGCAGTTTCTTCGAACCCCTCTACCCTTCTTTCTTCGAGCTAACTACCGCCTTGGCATTCCTCTATTTCAAGGAGCAGAATGTCGACGTGGCCGTCATCGAAGTGGGTCTGGGAGGACGACTGGACTGCACCAACATCATCCAGCCCGAACTGTCCGTCATCACCAACATCAGCTTCGACCACACACAGTTTTTGGGCGACACGCTTCCCAAGATTGCCAGCGAGAAGGCAGGCATCATCAAGGAGGGTGTTCCGGTGGTCATAGGCGAGACGAACGGCCACCCCGACGTGAAGCAGGTTTTCCTGGATAAAGCACTGAGTGTCAATACATCCATCATCTTTGCCGACGAGACGGAAGAGGTCGCTGAATGCAGACTTTCCACCACAGGCGAGAGGGAGTACGAGACACTGCATTTCGGCCATGTGACGGGTCAGCTGGGAGGCGACTGCCAGACATACAACACAGCCACCATACTGAACGCCGTGAAGGTGCTCAGAACACGGAATTTTGACATCAGCGACGAGGACGTCAGAAAGGGGTTTGCCAACGTGTGCGAACTCACCGGACTGATGGGACGCTGGCAGCGTATTGCCGACAAGCCCCTCACCATCTGCGACACGGGGCATAATGTGGGCGGACTGCAATACATAGCACAGCAACTGCACAATACGCCCCACAAGCAGCTGCACATGGTGCTGGGCATGGTGGGCGACAAGGACGTCAAGGGCAGCCTCTCGCTCCTGCCCAAGGATGCCATCTACCACTTCACCCAAGCATCGGTGAAGAGAGCCATGCCGGCAGAAGAGATACAACGCCTGGGGGCTGAACTGGGACTGCACGGAACATGCCACAAGACGGTGGCAGAGGCCTATGCACATGCACGTAATAGCGCAGACCCTGAAGACATGGTTTTCGTGGGCGGAAGCAGTTTCATTGTGGCAGACCTGCTGCAATTCGTTTTTTTTAATTAACTTTTCGCATTTTTCCATCCTTTTTCTTGCCAGATTAAAAGTTTTTTATTAAGTTTGCAACACGAATTTAAAACTTTAAAAAACTTTAAATCATAGAATGATGGAAAAGACAAATTTGTCAGGCCTGAAGCGTGAAGACTTCCAGGCAACAGTTCAGGGAAAAGAAACCGACTTGTATACCCTCTCTAACGAGAACGGCATGCAGATCCAAGTAACAAACTTCGGTGGAGCAGTTGTTGCTATCATGGTTCCCGACAAGGATGGCAACTATGCCAACGTCATCCAGGGTCACACCAATATCGAGAAGACTGTCAACAGTCCCGAGCCTTTCCTCTCAACTCTTATCGGTCGCTATGGCAACCGCATCTGCAAGGGTAAGTTCACCATGAACGGCAAGGAGTACACACTGGCTTGCAACAACGGTGTGAACCACCTGCACGGAGGTCCTACCGGCTGCCACGCTCGTGTATGGGACGCTGAGCAGATCAACGACCAGGAGCTGGTTCTGCGCTACACCTTCGCATACTACGAGGAAGGTTTCCCCGGCGAGTTGAAGATGACTGTAAAGTACTCTTTGACAGACGACAACGAATTCGTCATCGACTATCGTGGCACTACCAACAAGAAGACCATCGTGAACATGACACACCACGCATTCTTCTCAATCACCGGTATTGCCAACCCCACTCCATCACAGCTTGACTGCGAACTCCAGATCAACGCAGACTTCTATCTGCCCATCGACGAGACCAGCATTCCTACCGGCGAGATCCTGAAGGTTGAAGGCACTCCCTTCGACTTCCGCACCGCCAAGGTTGTAGGCAAGGACATCGAGGCTGACGACGTTCAGATCAAGAACGGTACCGGTTTCGACCACAACTACATCCTGAACAAGAAGGAGCCCGGAGAACTCTCGTTCGCTTGCAAGCTGAAGGATCCCAAGAGCGGTCGTACACTGGAGACCTGGACCACCGAGCCCGGCCTGCAGTTCTACAGCGGCAACTTCCTGAGCGGCATCAAGGGTCAGCACGACGCCACCTTCCCCAAGCGCAGCGCTCTCTGCTTCGAGGCTCAGCACTTCCCCGACACTCCCAACCGTCCTTACTTCCCCACAGTAATCCTCAAGCCCGGCGAGGTTTACACACAGAAGACTGTATACAAGTTCGGCGTTGAGAAATAAACCTAACGACTTCACTGGTCATACCGCAATATAAAGGTATGACTGGTGAAGTTTTTATTGCAACTAACAACTAACTAAATAAATTTATGAGTAATCAAAAGAAACAATGGGCTGCCATTATTGTAATGATAGGCCTTTTTGCCATGATTGCCTTCGTAACGAACTTATGTTCGCCTATGGGTGTAATCGTGAAGAACCAATTCGGTTGTAGCAACTTCCTCGCTATGATCGGTAACTATGGAAACTTCGGTGCGTATCTTCTGATGGGTATTCCCTCGGGTATCATGATCCAGAAGTACGGCTACAAGAAGACCGCTTTGATTGGCCTTATTGTAGGTATCACAGGTATCCTCATCCAGTGGCTGAGCGGCTGGGGTGGCTTCCTCGTTTATCTGATTGGCGCGCTTATCTCTGGCGCATGTATGTGTATTCTGAACACTGTGGTTAACCCCATGTTGAACCTCCTCGGTGGCGGTGGCAAGACCGGCAACCAGTTGATCCAGACTGGTGGTGTGTTCAACTCTACTGCTGCCGTTGCAGTATACATCATCATGGGTGCCTTGATTGGCGATGCCGCAAAGGCTAAGATTGCTGATGCAACTCCCGCATTGTTCATTGCTTTGGGCATCTTCGTATTGGCATTCATCATCATCTTCTTCACAAAGATTGACGAGCCCCAGCAGCCCACTAAGGAAACAACCGAAAAGAAAGACAAGCACAGCGCTTGGTCATTCCGCCACTTCATTCTCGGTGCTTTAGCCATCGGTATCTACGGTGCAGTCGAGATGGGCCCTCCAGGATTCATTCTTCAGTATCTGACCGCACCTGTTAACCCCGCAGAGGGTGCTACTCCCGGTTTGGGCATGGATGCTGGTTATGCTGGCACTTTAGGCGCAGTATACTTCATCTTGATGTTGATCGGTCGTTTCGCTGGTGCATCTGTCGGAGGCAAGATTACCACCAAGGCAATGATGACTTTCGTAAGTGCACTGGCTGTTATCCTGACTGCTCTAGGTATATTCCTACCCTCTGACATCACCATCAACTTCCCCGGTATTGACTACGTAACCATGTCACTCATCTGGGGTGAGATTCCCATCGGTGTATTCTGTTTCCTGCTTATCGGCCTCTGCGCATCAGTCATGTGGGGTGGTATCTTCAACCTCGCTACCGAAGGCCTGGGTAAGTACACCGCTATGGCTTCGGGTATCTTCATGACCATGGTTGTGGGCTTTGCCATCATGGTGGCTCTGCAAGGCTTGGTTGCCGACATCTCTGGCAGCTACCTCATCAGCTTCTTCGTTCCTCTCATTGCAGCAGTTTACATTCTGTGGTACTCAGTAATAGGTTCTAAGAACGTCAACACCGACATTCCTACTGAATAATAAATAAGGTAATAGGCGAGCTCGACAGAGAAAGTGCTGTCGGGCTTGCCATACAAAAATAAAATAAATATATAACTTTAAAACAAATAATACTTATGAGACTAACAATTGACGATGTAAGAAGTCGCTTCATCAAGCACTTCGATGGTACAACAGGTAACGTTTACGCTTCACCCGGCCGTATTAACCTGATTGGTGAGCACACCGACTATAACAATGGTTTTGTATTCCCCGGTGCTGTAACACAGGGTATGATTGCCGAGATTAAGCCCAATGGCACTCGCAACGTAAACGCCTACTCTATCGACCTGAAGGACAAGGTTACCTTCTCGCTCGACGATCCCAAGGGCCCCTCGGCTAGCTGGGCTCGCTACATCTTCGGTGTATGCCGCGAGATGATGGAACTGGGTGTACCCGTTGAAGGCTTCAACACCGCTTTTGCTGGTGATGTACCCCTCGGTGCTGGTATGTCTTCATCTGCTGCTCTCGAGAGCTGCTTCGCCTACGCTTTGAACGACCTGTGGGGCGAGAACAAGATCGAGAAGATGGAGTTGGCACGTGTAGGTCAGCGCACCGAGCACAAGTACGTAGGTTGCAACTGTGGTATCATGGACCAGTTTGCCAGCGTACATGGCAAGGCTGGTAGCCTGATGCGTCTGGACTGCCGCAGCGGCGAGTTCGAGTACTTCCCCTGGAATCCTCAGGGCTACAAGCTCGTGTTGGTTAACAGCTGCGTTAAGCACACCCTGGCTGGTTCTCCCTACAACGATCGCCGTCTGAGCTGCGAGCGCGTAGCTGCTGTCATCGCTAAGCATCATGCTGAGGTTGAGACACTTCGCGACGCTAACTACGAGATGCTCGAGGAGGTTAAGCCCGAGGTTAGCGAAGAGGACTACAAGCGTGCTAAGTATGTCATCGGTGAGGTTGATCGCGTGCTGAAGGTGTGCGACGCTCTCGAGGCTGGTGACTACGAGACCGTTGGTAAGATGATGTACGAGACCCACTACGGTCTGAGCAAGGAGTACGAGGTATCTTGCGAGGAGCTCGACTTCCTGAACGACATTGCCAAGGAAGAGGGCGTGACAGGTTCACGCATCATGGGTGGCGGCTTCGGCGGCTGCACCATCAACCTGGTTGCCGACGAGCTGTACGAGAACTTCGTGACCGTTGTCAAGAAGAAGTTCGCAGAGAAGTATGGCAAGGAGCCCATCATCATCGATGTTGTAATCGGCGACGGCTCACGCAAGCTCTGCTAATAGCAAATAACAAAAGAAAGAGGTTAAAGGAGTTGAGGCAGTTAGGGTAAGAGTCACACATTATATATAATATATAAGGTATGACACTGCCCAACTCCTTTAACTCTTAAGCCGTTTAAACTAAACTATAATGTCCAGAGCACTGGAAGTGAACAGAGGGCACCATTAGGAGATGCCAATACTGAAACGACAGAAAGCGGGACATAAAAAAGAAATTAACATGAATAAGAAAATCAAAAGTGCTTTGTTCGTAGCATGTGCAGCTGTCATCGCAGCATGCTCGACAAGCAACGAGATGGGCGGCGTGACAAAGTCTGGCCTCAACGTGGCTGACTTCGACACTGTATACAACGACCCCATCCTGGGCGAGAAGCCTGTCAAGCTCTATACCCTTACCAACAAGAACGGTATGGAGGTATGCGTTACTAACTTTGGCGGACGTATCGTCAGCGTGATGGTTCCCGACAAGGACGGCAACATGACCGACGTGGTATTGGGCTACCCCACCGCACAGGACTACTTCCCCGTAAATCACGAGAGCGACTTCGGTGCATCTATCGGTCGCTATGCCAACCGTATCAACAAGGGTCAGTTCGTGCTGAATGGCGACACCATCCAGCTGAACACCAACAACTACGGCCACATGCTTCACGGCTACGACCGTATGTGGCAGTACGTGCCCTACGATGCTGAGCAGCCCGACAGCAGCACTGTCATTCTGAAGCTCACTTCAAAGGACGGCGAGGGTAACTTCCCCGGCACCGTAAACGTGCAGGTTACCATGAAGGTTACCGATGACAATGCCATCGACATCACCTACACCGGTACCACCGATGCTCCCACCATCCTGAACATGACCAACCACAGCTACTTCAACCTGGGTGGCGATCCCAGCAAGGACATCACCGACCACATGGTTCAGATCAATGCAGACAACTACACTCCCACCGACTCTACCTACATGACAACCGGTGAGATTGCTGCTGTCGAGGGTACATGCTTCGACCTGCGCAAGGCCATTGCCGTAGGTACACACTTCGCCGATCCTCTCTTGGCAGGCGACGGTGTTGAGGGTCACAACGGTTACGACCACAACTGGGTGCTGAACACCTACAAGGATGGCAAGGGCGATGACACTCAGGTTTGTGCCACCGTATGGAGCCCCGTAACAGGCATTCAGCTTGATGTATACACCAACGAGCCCGGTATCCAGTTCTACACTGGCAACTTCCAGGACGGCACCGTTGTAGGTAAGAACGGTAAGACTTATCCCAAGAGCGCTGCATTGTGCCTTGAGACACAGAAGTACCCCAACGCTCCCAACAACCCCACATGGCCCAGCTGCCAGCTGAACCCCGGAGAGACCTACAATAGCCATTGTATCTTCAAGTTTTCTATTCACAAGTAACCAAAACTAAAAAGTATTAGATAATCATGAATTTTACAGAAGCTATTGCACAGTCTGGTTTTCAAACCATTGACTTCATCATTCTCGTCGTATATCTATGCCTTTTGGTCGGCCTGGGTATGTTCCTGAGCCGCTCAAAGGATGGCGAAGAGAAGAGTGCCACCGATTACTTCCTTGCAGGTAACACCCTGACATGGTGGGCTGTCGGTGCATCATTGATTGCTGCCAACATTTCGGCAGAGCAGTTTATCGGTATGTCAGGTACCGGTTTCAAGGACGGTATCGCTATTGCAGCATACGAGGTTATGGCTGCCGTTACCCTTATCGTTATCGGTAAGTTCCTCCTCCCCATCATGATCAAGCGTAAGATCTTCACCATCCCCCAGTTCCTCCGCGAGCGCTACAACGATGGTGTAGGTTTGGCTTTCTCTGTACTGTGGCTGTTCCTCTACGTATTCGTTAACCTGACCTCAGTAGCATGGCTCGGTGCTTTGGCTATCGAGCAGATTCTGGGTCTGAACGGCGTCATGGTATCAGTATTCGGCATGGAGATTTCTATGCGTATGATCATCATCATCGCTCTGTTCCTCATCGCTGGTATCTACTCTATCTACGGTGGTCTGGCTTCAGTGGCATGGACCGACGTTATGCAGGTTGTCTTCCTCGTAGGTGGTGGTTTGATCACTGCTTATGTAGCTCTCGACACCATCGGCGACGCTATGGGCAAGGACTTCTTCGGTTCACTGGGTCAGATCTTCAACGAGATGACGACGGGCGACCATGTCAACGATACTCACTTCCACCTCGTTATCCGCGAGTCTGCCAGCCAGGAGGCATTCAACAATGTTCCCGGTATCGCAGCTATCGTGGGTGGTGTATGGCTTACCAACTTGGGTTACTGGGGTTTCAACCAGTACATCATCCAGAAGGGTCTGGCTGCCAAGAACATCGACGAGGCAAAGAAGGGTCTTGTATTCGCTGGTTTCCTGAAGATTTTGATCCCCTTCATCGTGGTTCTTCCCGGTATCTGCGCATTCTACATCTTCAAGATGCACCCCGAGTACATCGAGCAGTTGCAGCTGAAGGGTGCTATCGAGCGTTCTGACGACGCTTATCCCTGGTTGATCCGTAACTTCACTCCCACCGGTATCAAGGGTCTGTCATTCGCCGCTCTTACCGCAGCCATCATCTCTTCTCTGGCTTCTATGTTCAACAGTACTTCTACCCTCTTCACAATGGATATCTACAAGAAGTACATCAACCCCAATGCTACCGACAAGAAGTTGGTGAACGTAGGTCGTCTCACCGCTGTGGCAGCTCTTCTCATCGCTGCTGTCGCTGTTAAGCCTCTGTTGGGTGGTCTCGACCAGGCATTCCAGTACATCCAGGAGTACTCAGGCTTCATCTATCCCGGTATCATCACCGTGTTCGGTCTGGGTCTGCTGTGGAAGCGTGCTTCTTCTAGAGCTGCTGTTTGGACTGCTATCATCACCATTCCTCTCGGTGTATTGTTCAAGATCTTCCTGCCCGATGTAGCATTCCAGTTCCGTGCTGGCTACATCTTCATCATCGTTGTCACCTTCTTCATCTTGGTTTCACTTATCGACAACAAGTTCGACAAGTGCGAGAAGCCCTCAAGCGAGGATCAGAAGGCAATGAAGAAGTGGGGTATGATAATGGGTACATGTGGTGCTCTTATGATTGTGGCTGCCATCATCGTTGTATTGTTGGGCAATTCAACCGAATGGTCGGCATATCTCAACGACATAGGCTTCCAGGCATTCATCTTCTTCGGTGTATTGGTAGGCTGCAACGCAGTATGGCTGTACAGCAATGCCAACAGCGAGAAGCAGGACAAGAAGGCTCTGCCCATCGACCTCGGTTTGTTCTCAACAACCCGTGGCTACACCTACGGTACCATCGGCATCTGCCTCACTACCCTGGTGCTCTACATCCTGCTCTGGTAATAACAATATAATAAGGTATGGGGAACTAAAAAGCCCCATACCATTTTATACTTTTCGTTAATAATCAAACTTAAATTCAATGTTAGAAGAACTCAAAGAAAAAGTCTTTAAGGCTAACCTCGACTTGGTAAAGCAAGGCTTGGTAATATTCACTTGGGGTAACGTAAGCGGTATCGACCGCGAAAAGGGTCTCGTTGTCATCAAGCCCAGCGGCGTTGACTACGACAACATGAAGGCCAGCGACATGGTTGTTGTTGACCTCAACACCGGTAAGGTTGTCGAAGGCGACCTCAACCCCTCAAGCGACACCCCCACCCACCTCGTGCTCTATAAGGCATTCCCCAACATCCAGGGCGTTGTCCACACACACTCTACCTATGCCACTGCATTTGCACAGGCTGGTCAGGACATCCCCAACATAGGCACCACTCATGCTGACTACTTCTACAAGGCCATTCCCTGCACTCGCGACATGACCAAGGAGGAGGTAGAAGGCGAATACGAGCTGGAGACCGGCAACGTCATCGTTGACGAGATTTTGAATATCCGCAAGATCAACCCCGACCACACTCCCGCCGTTCTGGTCAAGAACCACGGACCCTTCAGCTGGGGTACATCTCCCGACAATGCTGTATACAACGCAAAGGTCATGGAGCAGGTTGCTAAGATGGCATTCGTCAGCTTCAGCGTCAATCCTCTCACCACCATGAATCCTCTGCTCGTTGAGAAGCATTATAACCGCAAGCATGGTCCCAATGCTTACTACGGACAAAAGGGACAGAAACACTAAAGTGTATAATTGAAAATTGAAAATTGAAAATTTAATAATTGACAGTTGATAATTGAAAATTGAAAATTTACGGTTGACAATTGACAATTAAGAATTTAAATTGAAAACTAATAATTAAATCATAAAAAACAATGTTTGAGAATTTGGAAGTATGGTGGCTTTCGGGCACCCAGCTGTTATATGGAGAGCAAGTATTAGGCCAGGTAGACGCACACTCTAACGAGATGATTGCCGGCATCAACGCTAGTGGCAATGTTCCCGTTAAGATCGTTTACAAAGGCACCGTTAAGTCTTCTGAGGAGGCTGAGAAGCTGATGAAGGAGGCTACCGCATGCGACAAGTGCGTGGGTGTTATCACATGGATGCACACCTTCTCACCCGCTAAGATGTGGATCAAGGGTCTGCAGGCATTGCAGAAGCCTATGCTGCATTTCCACACTCAGTTCAACGCTGAGATACCCTGGAAGGAGATCGATATGGACTTCATGAACCTGAACCAGTCTGCTCACGGCGATATAGAGTTTGGTCACGCTTGCACCCGTATGCGTGTTCCCCGTAAGGTGGTTGTAGGTTACTGGAAGAGCGAAGAGGCTCAGAAGCAGATTGGCGTTTGGGCTCGCGTAGCTGCTGGTGTGGCTGACGCTCACAACACCCGTTGCTTGATGTTCGGTATGAACATGAACAATGTATCAGTTACCGATGGCGACCGCGTTGAGTTCGAGCAGCGTCTGGGCTACCATGTTGACTACTACCCCGTTTCTTCTTTGATGGACTACTGGAAGAAGGTTACCGATGCTGAAGCAGATGCTTTGGTTGAGGAGTACAAGAAGGAGTACACCATCAAGATTGACGAGAGCGGTGAGGAGATCTACTGGGAGAAGGTTAAGAACGCAGCTAAGGCTGAGATTGCTATCCGTCGCGTATTGAAGGACGAGGGCGCTACCGCTTTCACCACCAACTTCGACGACCTGGGTGACGCAGACATCAACGATCCCAACTTCTGTGGTTTCGACCAGATTCCCGGTCTCGCTTCACAGCGCTTGATGGCCGAGGGTATCGGTTTCGGTGCTGAGGGCGACTGGAAGACCGCTTGCCTCTGCCGCACCATGTGGATCATGAACCAGGGTCTTGCCAAGGGTTGCTCATTCCTCGAGGACTACACCCTTAACTTCGCTGAGAACCAGACTTCTATCCTGCAGTCACACATGTTGGAGGTATGTCCTCTCATCGCTGTTGACAAGCCAACCCTCGAGGTTCACATGCTGGGTATTGGTATCCGCAGCCAGTTCACTGCACGTCTCGTGTTCACCTCTAAGATCGGCTCTGGTATCAAGGCTACCGTTGTTGACCTTGGCAACCGCTTCCGCCTGATCACTCAGGAGGTAGAGTGCATCGAGCCCGAGAAGATGCCTAAGCTGCCCGTAGCTTCTGCACTCTGGGTTCCCCAGCCCACCTTCGAGATTGGTGCTGGCGCATGGATCCTCGCCGGTGGTACTCACCACAGCGCATTCTCATACGACCTCACCGAGGAGTACTGGGATGACTTCGCTGAGATGACCGGCATCGAGTATGCAAAGATCAACAAGCAGACCACCATCCCCGGCTTCAAGCAGGATCTTCGCAACAACGAGATTTATTATATGCTGAACAAAGCACTTCGTTAAAAAAGTAATTAAAGGTAGTAAAAAAGTAGTAAAAAAGTAGTAAAAAGGACATTACCATTAGAATGGACAACAATTTCTCGAAAATTATAGCATGGAATAAAGCTCATGAATTTGTTCTAGAGGTTTATAACAAGGCTAAAAAGTTTCCAGATTTTGAACGCTATGGTTTATGGTCTCAATTTACAAGAGCAGCTGTATCAGTAGCAGCAAATATAGCAGAAGGACATTCTAAATTAAGTAAATCAGATAAATTGCGATTTATGAATATCGCACAAGGTAGTCTTGAGGAATGCAAGTACTATATTATTTTATCACACGATTTACATTATATCACTGATGATGATTTTAAGGATCTGTCTTATAAAGCAAATGGTGCAAGCTGGTATTTGAACTCCTATATTAAAGGGATTATCAATAATACAGGAATAAAAGACTAAACATTTGTCCCTTTTACTACCCTTTTACTACTTTTAAAAACCTTTCCATACCCTTCAAATTATGACTGCAAAAGAAACTATCATCGCTGGTAAGGCTGTGCTCGGTATCGAGTTCGGCTCTACCCGCATCAAGGCTGTCCTCATCGACCAAGAGAACAAGCCTATAGCACAGGGTAGTCACGAGTGGGAGAACCAGCTCGTTGACGGCCTCTGGACCTACAGCATCGACCGCATCTGGTACGGTCTGCAGGACTGCTACGCCGACCTGCGCAAGAATGTAAACAAAGAGTATGACTGCGAGATCGAGAACCTCGCTGCCATCGGTATCAGCGCCATGATGCACGGCTATATGGCATTCGGCAAGGACGAGAAGATCCTCGTTCCCTTCCGCACCTGGCGTAACACCAACACCGGTGCTGCTGCAGCCGAGCTCTCTAAGCTCTTCAACTACAACATCCCCTTGCGTTGGTCTATCTCGCACCTCTATCAGTGCATCCTCAACGGCGACGAGCATGTGAAGGAGATCACCTACCTCACCACCCTCGCTGGTTACATCCACTGGCGTCTCACCGGCAAGAAGGTGCTGGGTGTGGGCGACGCTTCAGGTATGATTCCTGTCGATCCCGCTACCAAGACCTACGACGCTGAGATGGTGAAGAAATTCAACGAGCTCATCGCTCCCAAGGGTTACGACTGGAAGCTCGAGGACATCCTGCCCGAGAGCCTCTCAGCAGGCGAAGATGCTGGCTGCCTCACCGAGCACGGTGCTGAGCGCCTCGACATCAGCGGTCACCTGAAGCCCGGCTGTCCTATCTGTCCTCCCGAGGGTGATGCTGGCACCGGTATGGTTGCCACCAACGCTGTAAAGCAGCGCACTGGTAACGTCAGCGCTGGTACCTCTAGCTTCTCAATGATCGTTCTCGAGAAGCCCCTGTCAAAGCCTTACGAGCCCATCGACATGGTCACCACTCCCGACGGTTCACTCGTGGCTATGGTTCACTGCAACAACTGTACCTCCGACATCAACGCTTGGGTAGGACTCTTCAAGGAGTACCAGCAGCTGCTCGGCGTGCCCGTTGACATGAACGAACTCTACGGCAAGCTCTTCAACGCTGCTCTCACTGGCGATGCCGACTGCGGTGGCGTCATGGCATACAACTACATCTCTGGCGAGCCTATCACCGGTATGCAGGAAGGCCGTCCCATGGTTGTTCGCTCTGCCAACGACAAGTTCAACCTCGCCAACCTGATGCGTGCACACCTCTATGGTGCCATCGCAGTGCTGAAGATCGGTAACGACATACTCCTGAACGAGGAGAAGATCAAGATCGACCGCATCACCGGTCACGGTGGTTACTTCAAGACCGCAGGTGTAGGTCAGAGCATGCTGGCTGCAGCCCTCAACTCGCCCATCTCTGTCATGGAGACCGCAGGCGAAGGTGGTGCATGGGGTATCGCTCTCTTGGCAAGCTACCTCATCAACAAGGGTCATCGCAACCTCGCCGACTGGCTCGAGGACGTAGTCTTCGCTGGCAACACTGGCGTCTCTATCGCTCCTACTGCCGAGGACGTAGAAGGCTTCAACAAGTACATCGAGAACTACAAGGCATGTCTGCCCATCGAGGCTCAGGCCATTCAAAGCAAAGCTTGAATGTAATTAGGAATTAGGAATTAGGAATTAACTTTGCCCATAAGTTTTTCTTCTTTCTTAATTCTAAAATTCCTAATAAACTTATACAATATTGCATGGAAAAAGAAAATCCGATTGTTGTAAAAAGCAAAGCTTTTGCCATACGAATAGTCCAAATATACAAATTCCTCACTAACGAAAAAAAGGAATATGTCCTGAGCAAACAGCTTCTACGCAGTGGGACAAGTATCGGTGCAAACATTGCCGAAGCACTTTGTGGAATCAGTAACAAAGATTTTCTTGCCAAAATGTATATTTCTTACAAGGAATGCTCAGAAAGTCTTTACTGGATAGAACTGCTTCACGACACAGATTACTTGAATGATAATGATTTTTCCTCGATATGGGGACAATGTAAAGAAATTCAGAAAATATTAAGTAGTATAACCAAAACAACAGAAGAGGGGATGAAGAATTCTTGATGCGACAAGTAGCATTGAAAAAATTCATAATTCCTAATTCCTAATTAATAATTATAGTTAATACAAATCAAAAAGAAGAGCGGATGAAGAATTAATAATGCCTCAAGAAGCATTGAAAAATTACATAATTCCTAATTCGTATTTAGTAATTGATAATTTATAATATAAATTTGTTAAAAAGATTATGAATACGATATCAAGAATTT
>JAGHUS010000043.1 GCA_018064685.1 Bacteroidales bacterium
CCTCGTCGTTTCGGTAAGTCGTTGCTGTGCTCCACGTTGCGTGCCTATTTCGAGGGAAAGAAGGAGTTGTTTGAGGGGCTGAAGATAATGGAGCTTGAAACGGAGTGGAAACAGTACCCTGTGTTCCACTTCAGCATCAGTTCGCTGAAGGACAAACCCATAGACCAGATGTCGAATGCATTGGGGTTGGAGCTGAACCGCTATGAGAAGTTGTATGGGAAGAACCCTGAGGAGATCACGCCAGGCTCTCGTCTGAAGGGTCTCATACAGCGTGCGCATGAGCAGACGGGAATGCAGGCGGTGGTCATCATCGATGAGTATGATGCCCCGATGCTCGGTCACATGCACGACGAGGAGCATAAGGCTGAGGTGCGGCAGATTCTGCAGGAGTTCTACCAGACACTGAAGGATTGCGATGAGGATGAGCGTTTCGTGTTTATCACCGGCATCACGAAGTTCTCGCAGATGAGCATATTCTCTACAATCAACAATATCTCCAACATCACAATGTCTGACCGCTATTCTGCACTCTGCGGTATTACCGAGGCTGAGCTGCATGAGTATTTCGACCTTGATGTAGAGATGCTTGCCGAGAAGTATCTGACTACGAAGGAGGGTATGTATGACATGCTGAAGGATTTGTACGATGGCTATCATTTTACCGAGAACTCAGACGACATCTACAATCCTTTCAGTCTGTTGCTCGCCTTTTTCAACTGCCGACTCGATTCCTATTGGTTTGCCAGCGGCACGCCAACCTTCATCCTCGAAGAGCTGAAACAGAATGGTGCAGACCTGTTGAAGTACGAAGGTGCTACGGTTAGATCGACGGAGTTTGACCAACCTACCGAGAATATGTCGGGGCCACTTCCATTGCTTTATCAGGCCGGTTATCTGACGATAAAAAAATACGAATTGTTTTCCCGCAGTTTCACCCTTGGCATTCCTAACGCCGAGGTAAAGGCAGGACTGATGGAGAACATACTACCCATCGTCAACGGAACGAAGAGGGAGGACAACATGAGCTATGCCACATACATTATCAAACAACTGTATGACGGTGAATATGACAAGGCTATGCAGACGTTGCAGGCTTTCCTCTCCAGCATCCCTTATATGCAGCAGGGCAAGGATTATCTGAAAGACCTGGCTACGTTGGAGGCTTTTTATCAACGCGATCTGTACATCTTCTTCTCGGGCATGTCGGCCAATGTACAGTGCGAAGTGGTTATGGCCGAGGGGCGTACCGACATGGTGATGCGCATTGGTGACAAGGTCTTCGTGTGCGAATTCAAGGTGAGCGCTAGCGCAAAGTCGGCACTCGACCAGATAGACCGCAAGAGATACTATGAACCATGGCGTGGTGCCAATCAGCGACAGATTATCAAGGTGGGGGCCTACTTCGACGTGGCAGAACGCACACTCAAGGATTGGGAAGTGGAGGAGATGTAAACCTTACAAATAATGAATGAAGGACAGGATAGTCTGGCAGAATGGTTCAGCAGTTGCTTTGTGAGCAACGAGGACTTCACGCTGAACGAGGAGGAGACCTTGTGCAGCGAGGGGGCGACGTGCTTTACCTACCGAGTGCGCAAGGATGGGCGACTGTATCTGCTGAAACGCCTGAAGCCTGAGTTCGCCAGCGATCCGCGCTTTATCGTGGCATTGCAGAAGGAGTATCATGTGGGCAGCACGCTCTCTCACCCCGTGCTGGTGAAATACATCGAGGCGGGGCATAGCAGTCTGCTGATGGAATACGTCAACGGCAAGACGCTGACACAACAGCTTAGGGATGAGCCTGACTATTTCTGCCAAAAGGAGAATGCTGAACGCTTCCTTACCCAGTTACTGGAGGGTGTAGGACACATGCACGAACATCACGTGCTGCACCTGGACCTAAAGCCCGACAACATCATGATAACACACTTGGGGCACGATGTGCGTATCATCGACCTGGGCTTCTGCTATACCGACTGCTATGACAACACACGTGGCTACACCCGCGCCTTTGCTGCACCCGAGCAGATAAGGGGTGGGGGACTGACGGAACGTACCGACCTGTATGCCGTGGGACGCATACTGGAATGGGTGAACAGAGAGGCGGGGCGTAAGGTTTTCCCCACAGACCTGATACGCCGGTGCACGGCAGAAAAACCAGTGGATCGTTTCGGGTCGACAGGCGTCCTGCTGGATGCTTATAGGAATGCATCGCAGCATCGTCATCGTAATGTCGTGCTCGGTGCGGTAGTGGCTGCATGCATTGCCGTGGCGGCAGTGTGTTTGTGGCTGCATTTCGATGCGGAACATGATGTTGTGGCGAAAATGCAGAAGGCTCACCCGGGGGCAATAGCACCGGAGGGGGCTGATGACGGAGTGTATGTGATGGATTGGGAGGGGCATCTCGTTAAGCCCGAACGATGGGACACTGCCTACCAGGCACTGGCAGTGGCGTTGCTGACGCCCGAGTTTCAGGCTCGCATAGCCTTGGCGGATTGCGAGAAGGAGGTGGTGTGGGGACCGGATGGACTCAACCTGAACGTCATTGCCTCGACAGGCGAACGCAATGACGATGGCAGCGAGGGACTGGAGGACTACACGGGAGAATATAACACCTACCAGTTTGTGATGCGTCAATCGGTCGTGGACACCACTGCCCTGTATCTCAGTTACCATTACCGCTTTGCCGATGGCAGTGCGGGTTATCTGCCAGCTTTAGGCGAACTATATAAGGCAAGCCACGAATACCACCAGCAGATTAATGAGGCACTGAGGCGATGCGGCGGTATGCCCCTGGAGGGATGGCACTGGACCAGCACGCAGAAGATGACGCCTAATCGAGCATGGGCTTTGAACTTTGACGATGGTTGGATTTTTGCAGAACTGCGCTCGGGGGTGAGTCCGGGGGCAGAAATATATGGTGCATTCCGATGCAAGGTGCGTCCCTTTGGAACGATTGAGAAACGACTGGAAAATAGCTATCCCCACTACTATGACAGTGTGAGTGTGAACAATGCCATACAGCTGCAGAAACTGGAGCAGATGAACAAAGGAGTGTAGATTCCTGCTTACGTTCAAACCATCCGACGTACATTCAGTCAAATGGCGGAAGTGACTTACAATCAGTCTCTTATTGGAAAATGGGGGGGGGGGTAAATGACTGTTTCCTGTACGCCATTACGGCGTGCCGCAATGTATGCGCCGAGCGAATTGCCTTCGCGCACTACATCTTTTATAAATAAAGGGAAATGACGGACTATCTCGTAGATGAACAATCTGTCGCCCATGCGCAATTTTGTTCCGTTGTAGTTTTGTACTTCGAATTCGGGTCCCGAGATGTGACGAATCTCCAGTTTGCGTCCTGGGTGATAGCAGATGCGCAGAACTGCGTCTTCGGCCATCGACGTGGTGTCGATATGCTCCAACGTGGAGTCGAAGTTGCTGTCACTGCCGCATTTCTCTGTCAGTAGGGTGTCCCAATCTGGTGCACCCAGATAGTGTGCTATGATGTCGAGCGTGCTACGGTGGGGTGAGCGTGTGTCGGCAAAGAACCCCAAGAGGCGTTTTATCGTGCTCACTCCCAACACCTCGTTCGTTTCTGCATAAATGGCATCAATCAACAGCTTGAAGTCGCCCGATGCGTTCAATCGGAGACCAGACTTCTGACGTAGAGATTCTATTATTTCCTTGGGTAAAACCATTTGTGCAGCACAATTTGGCTACAAAATTACAAAATATTTCCCTTTTACGCTCACCCATTTCGCCCATTTTGTCCATAACGAGTCATTTTGCGACAATGTAAAAGCACCGAAGAGTTTTTTTCTCGCTTTTACCGCCGACTTCTCAGTGGCGTGAAGGCTGAATTGATGGAGAGTATCTTGCCAGTCATAAACAAGGCAAGCTGACATTACTGGCATAGAGCGGAGATGTAGACTTTGCAAATAATGGCAATGTTTTTGCCCTTCAAAGTATAATATTTCATACTTTTCTTGCGAAATCAAGAGTTTTTTCGTAGTTTTGCAGTCAGAAGTATAATATATGATACGCCTATGGTTGTTGCAGAGATTCTGAAGGAGCGTAGACAGACACTGGGTTTGTCGCAAGTTGATCTGGCCGAAATGGCCGGTGTGGGTATTGCTACGGTCAAGAATATCGAGTGTGGAAAAGCTAATCCGTCAATACGGACGATAGAAAGTATTGCTGAAGTGCTCGGCTTGGAATTGTCGCTCACATTGAAGAACTGTTATTAGTCGTTACTGTCCCCAATAACAATATTGATTATGCCTAGACAACTTCTTATATATTTGGATAAGGCGCTTGCTGGTACTTTGACACAAATCTCTCCGCGTGAGTATGAATTTGCATACGATAAGGAGTATTGCTCAGAGGGGAATATGCCCATTTCGCCAACTATGCCTCTTACTACGGAAGTGTATCGTTCATCGTATTTGTTTCCTTTCTTTGCCAACTTGCTGCCGGAAGGAGCTAACCGGCGTACCATCTGCCGACATCTGCACATTGATGAACGTGACTATTTCTCGTTGCTTGCTTCGTTTTCTGGAAAGGATTTTATTGGCAATATATCTGTAGTAGCACCATGAAAGATCGCAGCATAAAGGTTTGTCCCTCAACACTTGCAGAGGGAAATGCTACATATAGCAAGCAGGCTCTTCGTAACCTCTTTGATGGCCAAAAAGTGTCTCATCTGCTGGATTTTGTATGGGAAGATGACGAAGACGCCAAGTTGCTGGCAGATAATTCACGCAATCTTTCCATCTCTGGGGCGCAGGAGAAATTGTCGGCTGTGGTCAAGGATGGTGCTTTGTGCCTGGTTGATGAAGGTGAGCAGGGAACGCATATTTTGAAGCCTTCACCCCGTGAACATTTTCAATATCGCAAACAGATTCCTGCTAACGAGCACCTGACTATGCAGATTGCATCGCAGGTTTACGGAGTCAGTACGGCAGCCAATGGCCTGGCACTGAGTAAGGATGGGCAGTTTGTGTATGTTACGAGACGCTTTGATGTACTTCCTGATGGTACTAAAATTCGGCAGGAAGACTTCTGCTCGTTGGTAGGACGTACCGAAGAAATAGATGGTAAGGATTTTAAGTATGAAGGTTCGTACGAGGATATTGCCATCTGTATCCGCAAATACATCCCGGCTTGGCCAGTAGCTATGGAGCAATTCTTCCGCCTTGTGGTATTCAATTACATCTATGGAAATGGTGATGCTCACCTCAAGAATTTTTCCGTGTTGAATAATGGGAAAGAGTTAGTGTTGGCACCAGCCTATGACCTGATTAATACCCATATTCATGTCGATGGTGCGGATTTTGCTTTGAATGAAGGATTGTCGCCTCGGCTTGTAACAAGTGAATCCTATGACCGTACGCTTCACCCTTGTCGTGCAGACTTTTTTGCGTTTGCCCAGCTTATAGGTATAAATGAACGGCGTGCCAACCGCATTCTGGATTCTTTCATGGAGGTTCCTGCTATTGTCGACGGCTTGATTGCTCGTTCATTCCTTTTTGATGACAAAACAAAACGCCTTTATCGACGAATTGTGATGGAAAGAACAATGTGGTTTATCCGGAAGGATAAATAATGCAGGAATGGTATATGAACGAAGGACAGGATAGTCTGGCTGCCTTCACTTCCTGAAGTACTTGCCCACTACGGGCAGGGTGCTGAGCTTGAGGTCGTGGTAGAGGATGTGGGCCACGAAGAGGAGGATGAGGAGGGTGTTGACGGCCAGACGGCTCCATGTGGGCCATGACTGGGGCAGGAGCTGCATGATGGTGAAGAAGACGGCGGTGATGAGCACGTAGACGCCCATGCTGAGCATAGGATACTGTATGGGGTTCTTCTTCTGACCGATGAAGTAGCTGAGGAGCATGGTGGTGCCATAGCCTGCCACACCGCCCCAGGCACAGGCCATATAGCCATAGGTGGGCACGAAGAGGATGTTGACGAGCACCAGCACGCCGCAGCCTACGAGGGCGAGCCAGGCTCCGTAGATGGTCTTGTCGATGAGCTTGTACCAGAAGGAGAGGTTCATGGAGATGCCCATCATGATCTCGGCTGCCATGACGATGGGCACGACGCGCAGTCCCTCGCGGTAGTCGGGACCGATGACGTGCTTCAACACATCCATAAAGCCCATGACGCAGAGGAAGGCCAGGAGGGTGAAGATGAGGAAGTACTTCATGCCGAGGGCATAGGTCTGCTTGCTGTCCTTGTCCTTGGCGATGCTGAACACCATGGGTTCGTAGGCATAGCGGAAGGCTTGGGTTATCATGGCCATGATCATGGCTATCTTGACGCAGGCTCCGTATATGCCCAGCTGTTTCTGAGCGTCCTCCCCGTCATAGACCATGGGGAAGACCATCTTGTCGAAGGCCTGGTTGAGGATGGCGGCCGTGCTGAGCACGAGGATGGGCCATGAATAGGCGAACATACGACGAAGTAGTTTGACATCGAACTCCCAATGGGTACGCAAAAGGTCGGGCACGAACATGATGCTTATGATGCTGGTGCAGATGAGGTTGAGGAAGAAGACGTAGTACACGTCGGTCTCCTTCAGCAAGAGGAACCAGATGAGGTTCAGGCCGATGTTGAGGCAGATGAAGAGCATCTTCAGCATCATGAAGCGGATGGGGCGACGCTCATAACGCAGGCGACAGAAGGGGATGGCCTGTATGCCATCCTGTGCCACGAAGGCAGCCGTCATCAGGATATAGGCATGGTGATCGGAGTAGCCCAATGCATCACCGATAGAGTTGATGAACAAGCAGACGAGGACGAAGAACAGCAGCGAGAGTCCGCCCACCATCATCATAGACGTGGAAAACACCGTGTCCGGCTTCTCCCCCTCTTTGTTGGCAAAGCGGAAGAAGGTGGTCTCCATACCAAAAGTGAGGATGGTCAGTATCAAGGCCGTATAGGCATATAGATTGGTGACGGCTCCGTAGCCACCGCTCTCGGCCGAGATGACATTGGTGTAGAGGGGTACGAGCAGGTAGTTGAGGAATCGACCTACGATGCTGGAGAGTCCGTATATGGCCGTGTCTTTGGCCAGGGATTTCATATTTGACATAGAAACAAGATTTTAGAAAAACAAATATGCCACTCCGATGGCGGCCAGTATGCCGGCAAGGTCGGCCAGCAGACCTGCGGTGACGGCATGGCGCGTGTGGCGTACGCCTACCGAGCCGAAGTATACGGCCAGGATGTAGAAGGTGGTGTCGGTGCTGCCCTGGAAGATGCACGAGAGGCGGCCCACGAAGGAGTCGGCTCCGTAGGTGGTCATGGTGTCGACCATCATGCCACGTGCTCCGCTACCGCTGAGGGGCTTCATGAGGGCAGTGGGCAGTGCCTCGACAAAGTCGCTCTGCAGTCCGCATGCCTCTACGCACCAGCGTATGCCGTCGACGAGGAAGTCCATGGCACCCGAAGCGCGGAAGACGGCGATGCCGACGAGCACGGCCACGAGGTAGGGTATGATGCGGATGGCCGTCTCGAAGCCGCCCTTGGCACCCTCGACGAAGGCGTCGTAGACGTTGACCTTCTTGCGCACACCGGCCAGGATGAATCCGCATATTATCAGGAACAGCAGTATGTTGGCCACCTGCGTGCTGCCCATGTTCATCGTCTCGCGGTCGATGACGTTCGACAGCCAGATGACTCCGCTCACCAGTACGCACATGCCACCCATCAGCAGCATTACGGGCAGGTTGAAGAGGTTGATGCGCTGGTAGATGCTCGTGACGATGATGCCCACGATGGTGGCTGCCAGCGTGGCCAGCAGGATGGGGATGAAGACGTCGGTGGGCTGGGCGGCACCCATCTGCGCACGATAGACGAGGATGCTGACGGGGATGAGGGCCAGTCCGCTGGTGTTCAGCACCAGGAACATGATCATCGAGTTCGATGCCTTCTCCTTCTCCGGGTTCAGCTCCTGCAGTCCCTCCATGGCCTTGAGTCCCAGGGGCGTGGCAGCATTGTCAAGTCCCAACATATTGGCACTGATATTCATGAAGATATGTCCGAAGACAGGATGTCCCTTCGGTATGTCGGGGAAGAGGCGGGTGAAGAGCGGACTGAGCCATCGCGCCATGGCATTGACCAAGCCACCCCGTTCGCCAATCTTCATGATGCCCATCCATAGCGACAGTACACCCGTCAGACCCAGCGAGATCTCGAAGGCCGTCTTGGCCGAGTCGAAGGTGGAGTCCATGATGTTGGGGAACACTTCCATATCGCCCCAGAAGACGAGGCGCACAACGGCCACTACGAAGGCCACGAGGAAAAAAGCAATCCAGATGTAATTCAGTACCATTTTGTTAATTCATAATTCACAATTCATAATGCATAATTAAGCTGGCGCAGTGGTTTGTCCAATTCCCAATTCCTAATTCCTAATTCCTAATTCCCTACAATTTCGCGCAAAATTACAGAAAAGTTGTCATACGACAAAATATTAGCAACGAAATTGCTGGCAGCAATGAAAATATTGTGGCTTTGCGGTAAAAACAACTCGGATTTATCTAGTGATTCTGACAACCACTTTTTTTGCTGTCTTTACTCTGTTGCTGCAAATGACATATTGGCATTACTAACTCCAATATTTACACTCCAAAGTTTCGAGAGTTGCTATTCAATTATTTTTTTAATTAATTTTTCTCTCTTTTTTTTGTTGGTTTGGGAAAATGTATTAACTTTGCACCGAGAATTAAAATTTTAATTGAATTAAAAATATAAATAATGATAAAAATGAACAAAAAGGCAAAGCAACTGGAGAGACTTACCTACAAGGAAGAAGAAGTTATGGAATACATCTGGCAGCTCGGTCCGTGTGCTCCGAAAGACGTAGTGGCGCAGTACCCTGATCCTAAGCCCCATATCAGCACCGTCAGCACCATGTTTCAGATTTTGGAACGCAAAGGCTACCTCACCCACGAGGTTAAGGGACGTGGCTACATCTACCTGCCCGCCGTGGAGCAGCGCAGTTATGGTAAAGGCAAACTGCAATCGTTCGTGACCCGCTATTTCGACAACAGCTACATGAATGTCGTGTCGGCCCTGGTGCAGGAGGAGAAGGTGAGTCAGGAGGAACTCATTGACTTCCTCGAAAAACTTAAGACTAATTCATAATTCTTAATTCATAATTCATAATTACGGGCTCGCGCACAATAGCGCAAAGCCGAATTGTTGAAAAGTCGGACAACCACTCAACCTCAAAATCGAACAACCACAATGACAATCTACATCATCAAATGGGCCATTGCCCTCACCGCCCTCTATTCGCTCTACGGCCTGTTCCTGCGCAAGGAGACGTTCCATGCCTTGAACCGTGGCGTGCTGCTTGCCATCCTGGGCCTGAGCATGGTGCTGCCACTCTGCCACCTGACGGCCAATAACAGTTTCAGCGATGCGATGCAGGAGATAGAGCAGGCCGTAAGCGGAGAATCGCATGCGCTGAGCCCCCTCCCTGCGAACAGTGAGCAGGGGGTGGCCGGTAGTGTGCAGGGAGAAGTGCAGAGTCGTCCCGCGCCCTCGCTCTGGTTCGTCGCCCTCGTGGGCATCTACCTCGCTGGCATGCTGTACCGATGGGTTCGCTACGCCATAGGCTATGTATCGCTATGCCGACTGATACGCGGAGGCGAACGCATCAAGCGCGACGACATTCCGAGCCACGTACACCTCATCGTCAATGCCAAGGCTACGATGCCATGCAGCTGGATGCGGTGGATACTCATCAGTCCCGCCGATCTGTGCGACAATGGCGACATGATTCTGCGCCACGAGATGGCACACGTCGGCAAGAGACACTCGTGGGACATGCTGCTGTGCGACGTCACCGTCAACATGCTCTGGTTCCTGCCCTTCGCCTATCTGCTCCGCACCGACCTGCGCGACGTACACGAATACCAGGCCGACCATGCCGTCATGGAGGGCGAGGCCAGTGGCGAGAGTTACCAGCACATGCTCATTGTCAAGGCATCGAAAGTAAGTCACGCCCCCATCGTCAACAACCTGAATGCCAGTGAGGTGAAGAAACGCCTCGCGATGATGTTCCGCAAGGAGTCGAGCCGTCTGGCCCGCATGAAGGTGCTCTACATCCTGCCCCTTCTGGCCATCGTGCTGATGGGTTTTGCTCGTCCCGACATCATCGAGCAGACGGAGCAGGCATTGGCGCAAGAGGAGGAGAAAGTCAAGGGGTTGGTGGAGGATGTCATCGCGCCGAGCAAAGAGCCTTCGGCCAAGCAGGGGGCTCTGGTTGCAGATTTGCCAGCGACAACCGAGTCAGGACAAGAGATGACGGACACCATTGCCGCGGAGCCTTCTGCCACAAGGCAGATGTCCATAAGCGACGCAGTCACCTCCGTGCCTTCTGTGCCCTTGGCCGAGGACGGACTGCCCATCCTCACCGACTTGCCGCTCAACACGAATCCCAACATCATCTACAGTGGAGCATGGGTTGACCGATACGACAACGAGAGCATTCTCCACTTGGTCTATACCTTCGAAAAGGATGATGAGCAGATATTCATTGCCAGCAACGACACGTATATCATAGATCGTGCAACAGAGGTACGCTACAAGTGTCGCGGTACACTCATACCCCATACGTTCGATCACGATTTCCACGTACGAGGCATGAGAGGCAAGACGGTCGACTTTGCGCTTGTCTTCCCGCCTCTTCCTCGTCCCGAACACGATAGATGGTTCTATGCCATCTGCATCGGTCTTCCCAAATGGCGAAACAGCAGTTCCGTCGACCTGGTAGAGGATAGAGACTCAAGGAAAGCGAAAGACGCAGACAGCGCAAGTCAAGAGAGCGTGACAGACAAGACTCAGGAATAACCCAACAACCCAAACAACCATCTACATGAGAAGAATACTGATATTGCTGCTACTCGCAGCACCATTGTGCATCCAGGCACAATTGAAATATGACGAGAAAGGTCCCGACTTCAATCCTCCTACACTCGAGCGTGCGAAGAGCAAAGACTATGACCCCTTGAACACAGAGACATTCTCCATCTGGGTGAATCATCACAGTGTGGCAGCTCCGAAGCAACAAAGCGAGCGCCATGCCATCTGGTGCACGAAGGAAGCTACCTATCTGGCCGAGACATATCACACCGCCTGGCCTCTGCACTATTTCCATTGCACACCGAACAACTATATTGAGGATTGCGACACGGGCGAGAAATACTATATGAAACAAAGTATAGGCTATCCTGTTGGCGAGACGTACTGGGTCAGGTCGCTCTCATACGAGTGGGTAATGTTCGTACACGTCTATCCCCCTCTGCCCCCCACCTGCACCACCATATCAACGGGTGGTGGCGGTTATTCCGACGACCTTGAACCGGGCTGGGGCCGCGAGGAGGAACTAGACCATGTCAGCATTGCTTCGCTGCAAGCCAACCAGCCGCTGATGAAACGCAAAGAAGTGGTCATCGTGTATTAGCACCGAACTGCATCGAAGAAATGAAGAACAAAAAAGACATCGATATGAAACAAATCATCCACATAGCAGTCCTCATTATTCTTGCATTGCCCATGCAGGCACAGAACACGTTCTCGCTGCGTATCAGAATTCCGAAGGACTACCCACATGAGATTGAGGATTTCTCTCTCAACACCGTTTACGTCGACGATCGCACTGAGCGTCAGCACCTTCTGCGCAACGGATGGGACTTCACCATCCTCACCGAGGCCAGTAAGACGACGCATGGCTCAATCTGGCTTTTGGAAAATGAGCATAGCCAAAACGGTAATAGTAGGTGGTCTTATGAAATTTGCAGCATTCCCATCATTCCAGGTGAGAAGGCCGTCGTAAACATTCTCGACACCATGCACTATGAGATAAGCGGCAGCCGCATCTATCGCGAATACGACAAGGCGCGCAAGACCATCTTCCTGGCGGGCGAGAACGCAAGGGACTATATCAGCCACCATCGCAGAGAGAAGGGATGCTACCTCTATCTGCGTTCAATCTACAATACGCGTGAGATTCTGGACGGCATTCATTCTGACAGTCTTCTCAAGCTCTTTGACAAGTCCGTCCAGGATTACTTCAACGCAGATTGCAGAAAGGACTACAAGCCGTTCCACACCGACGAGGGTGCCTACGACAAGAAATCTTTAATGACGAAACGGGACAACAAGTTTCTGACACTCAACCGTTATGCCGAGGGTGAGGCTCTGCTTGACACCATCAGAGAACGCTACAGGGGGATGCCGACACTCATCTGCATCAACTACGACAACGTCTACAACAAGCATGAATTGCTGCGCCATGCTAATGGTTTGAACATCGTGACGCTACTGAACCCCATTTCGGGAGGGGGCAGCGAACAGTATCTGCTTAGCAATATTAAATACAGCCCCTGCGACCACTACATCGTCATGGTCTACCAGCTTCAGTCGCTCTGCGACCTGATCCAATCCCCTGCCCGCGAGACGGCTTTCATCTTGCTCGATGCCGAAGGAAAGATTATCGGGAAAGCCGGTAGCCGCAAGGAATATCGGCAGTTGCTTCTACAGCTGAATCGCGTCAGGCAAGAGATGGGACTGATACGCCCAGCCAAACCATTCTACAAAAAAGCTCCCAAGATGAGATTCCTCGACCTCGACCCCACCACCGACGACAACACCACGGTCGTCAGCGAGGCTCGCGATCGCATGGAGATTATGATTTTTAATAACACAAATGTGCACCGCCTTGCCCGTCAATACAGCATTGCACCCCTTTCACCGAAGAAACTTAAGGTGTCTAAGCGCCTGTACGACTATGTCAAGGGCAAAATAGATGAGAACAACGCCAACGAAGTCAAGCGAAGAGATGCCATCGACGATCTTAAACGTCGTCGCGAACTGGGCGACAAGGAGGCCGACGAACCCTTTGACCGTGCCGACTTCCCCGTGGGCAATGCCGTCGACCTGGGGCTCAGCGTCAAGTGGGCCGATATGAACGTCGGTGCCAAGGCACCCGAGCAGGGCGGATATTATTATGCTTGGGGCGAAGTGAGCCCTGTTCCCGACAAACCCGTGGAGTGGGCTACCTACAAGTGGTGCGAGGGCAGTTCGCAGAAGTTGACCAAGTACTGTACCAAGGCAGAGTTCGGCAAGGTGGACAACCTCACCACGCTGCAGCCCTGCGACGACGTGGCCCACGTGCGCTGGGGTGGCGACTGGCGCATGCCGACGGCCGATGAACTGCAGGAGCTCTGTGACAAGTGCACCTGGGAATGGGTTGTCATCAATGGCAAGCCCGGAAGCCGTGTCACAGGTCCCAATGGCAACAGCATCTTCCTGCCCGCCAATGGTATGTACAATCATTTGGGGCTCGACACGTCGCTGCAGGGTGTGAAGGGCTATATCTGGGCTTCGGAGATTAATCCCGACAACCCTGTCATGACCACCTACTTCGTGCATCGCAATGGTGCATGCGAGGTGCGACGTGGCACCACCGAGCGACGTCCCGGCATTGCTGTCCGTCCTGTGCAGGGCAAATAAGAGCAGAGGGGCTCCGGCTATGCCCTCACCCACGCCATGAACTGCTCCACGCTGTTGCAAGGCTGGCCGCAGATTCGGGTATAGAGTCTGACACGAAGATTACGGAGGTTCTGCTGACTGACACCCAGCAGGGTTGCAACCTGCTTGGAACGCAATGTGGTGGTGGAGAGGAGGCAGAGCTGGAGGTCTTGCGGAGTGACGTTGGTGCTGTCCAGACCATGACGATGCAGCCAGTCGGGATGCAGTGAGAGGACGTGCTGGCGCAGGGCCTCCCACTCGTCAGCTGTAGGTTGCTCGCCCTTGTCTGCCAGTCTGCCCAAACGTAGGATGATATCGCTGAAGACAGGTTGCAAAATGGATGCTCCGATTTTGTCTGTCTCATCATTTTTCTTGCGCCTATGTCTAAGCCAAAGCAAGTAGAGGGCAACCACTACGCCGAGAGTGACAATAGCGCCCAACCATTGCCACAAATGGTTCTGGCGCAGGCTCTCCTGGTATTTTTGCCTTTGCTGTTCGAGTGCCTCGCGCTCTTCGCTGATCTGTTGGCTGAAGAGTGAGTCGCGTTGGCGAAGTGCATGGTATAAGTCGTCATGCTGGTACTGGTAGGCGGGCTGCATCTGTTTTGCCTTCTCAGCCTCACTCTTCATCAGCTTGTAACGTGTTTGTATGTAGTCGGGCATCTCGTCTATGGAATCCTCTAACTCAGAAAGCAGATAGAGCGCGAACGTTCCGTCATGGTTCTCGTCCATTTCACGTTGGGCGTACTGCATCTGTGGGGGAAAAGGCCGTTCGTCAACCTCACTGCAAGCAGCAAGGAGGATAGTAAGAAGGGTAAATGCCATGAGTCGTTTCATGGGTACAAAGTTAAGAAAATTATGGCATGATGGCTAAATTGTTCACCATATTTCTTCTCTTTTACCCCTCTGTTTACTTTTGTTTAACGCGTTTTCTTGTCAAAGATACTGCTTTTTGCTAATTTTGTGACAAAAATCGACCAACAATGAAAAGAACAATCCTTCTTCCGCTCCTCGTCCTTGTCCTCGTGGCCTGTACGCAGACAAGGGAATTTGTAAAGCCAGTAGACCAACCGTACGAACTGAGCAATCGGGAGATACGTGCCTTGCCAGAGATGCCTCGCGACCGGAGCCAGATCCGGAACGTTGAGATTCGCGACACGTTCCCTCTGGCAACGGACACTGACTACTACTTCAAAGACTTCAAGCGCTATTTCAAGGTTGATTATGCACCATGCATTCTCGACTACGTAGATAAGGTCAGTTTGCAAGCGCTTCCTTCTCCCGAGCCGTCCTCGAAGTCGTACTCGTGTTCAAGAGTACAATTTGACGGTGACAGAATATTCGTGAGTTATGACGTCAGAATCGACCCTGACTCTCTGGTGTCTCGGGGATATGGCGAGCTGCGCCAGGACCACGTAGCTATCTACAAACGTAATGGCAAACTGGTGAAAAGGGTAGAGATCCCGGTGAATACGGAGATGATAGGACACTTCATTCTGGACCGGACGAACAAGGAACTCGTCATGGAAGAAAAAGGCACTCGTCAAATCAGATGCTACGACTACAACGGAACCTTTCTGCGTACGGTCGATTTGCCCAAGAACACCCCCTTCCTTTTCAATACGCGCGGAACGTGGGTGCAGAGACATGGGCTGGACAAACCGGACGGGCGTTTTTCCCCAGTCTTTGTTGTATTCAACGACAGTTTGCAACCTGTTGCCAAGGTCACAGACTGTGAATTGATGCATCGGCATTTCGTAGACTTCCCGATAGATGATGACTGCATGGGCAGAGGTGTGTCCGACACCATCTGGCAAGTCCTACCCGACCGTTGTGTGGCGCGTTATGTCCTGACTGGAGAGAAGCTATTGCCACGCTTTGTGTATAACGAGCCAGACAGCACGTTCGACAAGAAAGCCCAAGACGGCAAACTGACAATGGATTATTTGCAACTGGGCAATTCCAGCCTCCTCTATACCCCACTTCGGCGCTCCATCCTTATGGAAAACGGAGAATTCGGATTTGATGCCCTCATTGCCCACCTTTACAATGCAAGGACGGGGCATGCCATCAATTACAGGACTAACTACAACGACTACAATCTCACTCGCAAGCTCAGCTTTGCCGAATGGATAATTGCCAAAGGCATTTTGGACACACCTACAGCCATACTTCCCGATTTCACGCTTGTCTATAGATGCGGTTCGTACGGCCTAAAGAAGGAACTGGCACATCTGCTCGAAAAGCCGGAAGCAGAGCGCGAGGCCATCATCACCAAGAAGGATGAGCAGTTCGTCCGGAAACTGGGACTCAACGATCTGGTTCTTATCTATGTCAAGCTGAAGAAGTTCTAATGACAATTCTGGCCATCAGTTCATTTTTCGCGGGTTAAACTTGTGGAAGTTGTATGAATTCTTTATCTTTGCAAAAAAATATTGAAACAATGAGACGAGTCTATAACCCATAACCTAGATTATCAATATGAAGAACATCCTGTTATTTATCATACTGTGTATGACTCTTTCCGTGTCAGCACAGGACCGGCTGGTGCCAGACACTGCCAGCACACTGGAAGGCTATGATGCCGATGTGAAGTGTTTTCTCTCGGATGGCACCGACTTGCTCTGGCTGGTTCAGCCCTCCATGATGTCAGAGTCCTCGATATGCTGGGACAGCACGACGAATGAGCTGATCAGCACAAGGGCGGTCAGCATCATCTGGAGCTACAATCTGTATAAGGACCACCGACGTCGCAATCCCGAGACGGAGGCTCCCACGCTAAAAAAGCACCGTCTGCGCATCCCAGCGGAGACCGGGGGACTGATAGAGGGACTGTTGGAGGATGCCGTGAAGACGGCCGTGCATCCGAAGAACAAAATGCACGTGTTGGATGGCACCACTTATACGTTCTTCTCGGGTGGTAAATCAGCCAGCCATCATTATGGAGCCGGAGAGAAAGTGAAGGAGCTTGTGCGCGTGACGTATGTCATCTCGCAAGCCGTGGAGCACGGAAGCCTGGACAAGCTCAACGCCATCGTTCCCGCCATCAAGGCCCTTCGTGCAAAGTTCCGCGAAGCCGACCCCGATGATGCCCCTGAAGAAAAATAAGACTCTTCCGACATGTGGCGTGATAATGCGCCATGATTTTTTGGTTTCAAACTTATGTCTTCAATCGCTTCGCCACTCCATTTGTCGGCTGAGCCTTAAGTTTTAACTCCTAAGTATCTGTGCAAAAAGATTTTTATAATGTTCAACCAGCAATGTCATCCCGACGTAAGGAGGGATCTCAGTCCAACAAGGACTCAAAATAGCAGGATT
>JAGHUS010000186.1 GCA_018064685.1 Bacteroidales bacterium
TGTTTGGAACCAAAAATGGCACAAAAATGGCATAGAACATTTTCCTTCTTTGGCTTCTACACGATAAGTAGATAAATTCTTTTTTGTGCTATTTTTGTGCCTTTTTTGGTTTCGAAAAGATACCGTTATATGTCAGAAACTTGACAGCCTACGTCCAACCTGGGCTGGACTTGTTGAATGACGCTACGGTTTTTTCGAAATCTCGCTACGGTTTTTCTGAAATCCCGCTACGGTTTTTCTGAAATTCCGCTAGGGCATTTTCAAGTTTCCGGACGGGTATTACTGATTGTCTGTTACGTCATAGCAATATAGACGAGAGAAGTCATTGGGAGTGGATACCAAAAAGCCCCGAAGATTAGAAGAACCTTCGGGGCGTGTTGTTGATTTGTGTGGGGGTATTACTGAATCTTGGTCCACTCGCTTGTATCGTAGAAGATGCCGACGTAGCCACGCATCTTGAGTACCTTGTCGCTGTCGAACCACAGCTTCACCTTGTAGGTCTTGCCGTTTGTGGGGTCGTAGATCTTGCCGTTGCTCCACTCCTTGTCGTCGGCGTCGTAGGTGACCTTGTCGATGAGCACGATCTGGTCGGCACGCACGTTACGCTTGTTCTTGTCGGGGTTCTTCTCGTCCAGACGAATGGTGCCGTCGGCCTTCTTAAGGTTGTCCACCCAGGCGACTTGTGCACGATAGCCGTCGTTGTACTTGAAGATCTTCACTTTGCTTGTCACACCGTTGCGCACCACCTTGTAGGTGCCCACAATCTTGTCAGCCTGTGCACTGACGCTCACTGCTGCCATCAGCATGCAAATGAGCAAACACATCATCTTTTTCATTATATTCTTTTGTTTGTTTTTTGTTGTTTCTTTGTTTGGTGCTACTGGTTTTTCGGTGCAAAGATACTAAGAAATACTGAAATGGACGAGAGAATGATACGAAAATTGCACAAATCGATTCGTTGTGTGCAAGTGTAGGCGTGGAAATACAAACTAAAACGAGTTTTTGTTTGATTTTTCTCTCACTTATTCGTAATTTTGCACTCAAATAGACATGTTATGAAAAGAACTGGCGGATTTATATGGTTGATGCTGTTGCCCATGATGGCAATGGCAGTGATTCCACCTAGTTATTACGACAAGGCGGATGGTATGAAGAAAGCAGACCTGAAGGCTGTGATGCGTAGCATCATTGCCAAGGCTGCGGTGTTGGATTATGGTAGCGGAGCGGACAGGACGTGGACGGGTTTCTATATCACCGACCGCTACAATGGCAATCAGGTGCGCGACCGCTATAGCAACGAGGAGTTCTTCTTCCCCTCGACAGCTTCGGAGAAAGCAGCATCGGCCGTGAGCGGCATGAACATCGAACACTCATTCCCCAAAAGCTGGTGGGGTGGGGCAGAGAACCAAGCTTATAAGGATCTGTTCAACCTGATGCCTTGCGAACAGCGCATAAACAGCAGTAAGAGTAACTATGTAATGGGTGTGGTGACCAACGTGAAGACGAACAACGGATGCACGAAGGTGGGCACGGGTGATGCCGGCGGAAAGAACGTGAGTCTGTGGGAGCCTGCCGACAACTGGAAGGGTGACTTTGCACGTAACTACTTCTACATGGTGACGGCCTACAGCAACCTGCACTGGGAGAAGGAGGGCGTGAACATGCTGGAGAACAACGAGTGGCCCACACTGCAGAAGTGGGCATACGAACTGCTGCTGGAGTGGAACCGTCAGGATCCGGTGGACGAGATAGAGAAGGATCGCAACGATGCCGTGTATGGCATTCAGGGCAACCGCAACCCCTTCATCGACTATCCCAATCTGGCTGAGTATATCTGGGGCGACAGCATCGAGTTCGCTTTCAGCGTGGACGGTTCGAACACCGGCATTCCCGACGGTCCCAACGATGGTGAGTTTATGGCTTACGATGCCAACGAGATTGTCAGTTCGGTGTATTCATGCCGCTTTGATGCCAACTGGGCTAAGTACAAGGAGGGCGTGACCTACACGCTGGATGTCTACACCAAGGACAGTGCCGGCGAGAAGCATTCGCTGGCTGGATTCCCCGTCGAGACAAAGGATAACACCTATCGTGTGAAGGAGGGTGTGAAGCCCAGCACGATGTATTACTATCAGGTGTTTGTGTATAATTCAAGTGGCGAACTGGAGGCCAAGAGCAATGAGGTGGTGGTTGACTTCCCGGCTGTTGAGCCCGTCTTTGCCGTGACACCCACACAGGCTACCTTCTCGACTGTGCCCGGCGTGGCCAGCGGTTGGGTGAAGATAAGCACAACGATGATGGCCACCGAGGAGAGGATCTTCACCGCCCGTGTGGAGGCACCCTTCGAGATAAGCGATGACGAAGAGGCCGAGGAGTGGGTACACGAACTCACCTTGAAGGCTGATGCCTCGTTCTTCGTGCGTCTGGCTGCCACCGAGGCAGAAGGTGTATACCGTGGCGATTTGACACTCAGTACGAAGGGCTTGAAGGACCGTATCGTCCCCCTCACCGCTAATGTGGACGAACTGCGCCACTTCTTCGAGGATTTCGAAACGGCTGGCAAGAGCAGTTATGCTGCGGCCACGGTGGACTGCAGTGCTGCTACCTGGTATATGGCCGATGCGCTGATATACAAGGACAAGAATGCGAACGACGAGTACTCATTGCGCCTGAAGAGTGGTGGCGTGGCCGAGATGCGTACGGATAAGGCAATGGGATGCGACTCGCTGTGGTTCTATGCCTCGAACTATAATACCGATACCAACATGAAGCTCACCGTGAGCTACTCGCTGGATGGCGGCGAGAGCTGGACACCCGTGGTGGAGGAACAGCCCATGGGCACCTGGCAGCGCTATGGCTATGCCGTGAAGCAGAAGGGTAGCATCCGCTTGAAGTTTGAGTGCAGCGGCACTAGTGGCAAGCGTGTCAATGTGGACGACATACAGATGAGCGACTACAAGGATGAGACGGGCATCGATCTCGTCACGGACTCGGCAGAGGAATACGGCGCCTTCAGGGGTGTGTACGACATGTCGGGACGCCGAGTGGGCAGCGCTCCCGGTGCGATGCAAAGCCCGTTGAAGAAGGGTGTCTATATTGTGAACGGTAAGAAGGTTGTGTACTGATATGCGTTACTTCATCACATTCAGCTACGACGGTACGGCGTATCACGGTTGGCAGATACAGCCCAACGGCATCAGTGTGCAGGAGGTGCTGCAAAAGGCACTCTCCACCTTGCTGCGACAGGACATCGAGGTGGTGGGAGCCGGAAGGACGGATGCCGGCGTGCATGCCAAGATGATGGTGGCGCACTTTGATGTCAATTCACAATTTATAATTCATAATTCACAATTAGGCTGGCGCGAAGTCAATTCACAATCTCCGGTTCCTAATTCCGAATTAGTTCAGCTCGTATACAAACTCAACAAGATACTGCCTCGCGACATAGCCGTTCAGAAGGTGGAGGCTGTGGCTGATGACATGCATGCTCGCTTCTCGGCCACTCGTCGCACCTATCATTATTTTATACACACGCGCAAGGACCCCTTCCTGCGTCATTACAGTTGGCAGGTGTACGGCTCGCTGGACTTTGCCAAGATGAACGAGGCCGCTAAGGTACTGATGGAGTATACCGACTTCACCAGTTTCTCGAAGGTGAACACCGACACGAAGACCAACCTGTGTACGGTGACCGGGGCGCATTGGGACGAGTTGGAGCCCGGCGTGTGGCGCTTCACCGTCTCGGCCAACCGCTTCCTGCGCAATATGGTGCGTGCCATCGTAGGCACACTGGTGGAGGTGGGACGCGGCAAACTTACGCTGGACGGATTCCGCAAGGTGATTGAGCAGAAGAACCGTTGCTCGGCAGGCGAGAGCGTACCCGGCAATGCGTTGTTCTTGGTGGATATTGAGTATTCTAGTTTAGAGTTTAGAGTTTAGTGTTTAGAGTAGTTGCTTCTAGTTTAGAGTTTAGAGAGGTGCTTTGAGTGTGTTGCCCATGATTTTTGGTCAATTATCAATTGTCAATTATCAATTAATATAGAGTTGGTATGTGGTTGTTTTTTGCTTTTATGTCGGCTGTGTTGCTTGGCTTCTACGATGTGTCGAAGAAGCATGCGCTGCGTGACAATGCCGTCATTCCTGTGTTGTTTCTCAACACGCTGTTCTGCAGTGTGATATTTGTTCCATTTGTTGTTCTTTCGGCTGCAGGCACTATAACGGATGGCGATATGCTGTTTGTCCCTCAACAGGGTTGGGAGGTGCAGAAATACATCCTGCTGAAGTCGTGCATCGTGCTGAGTTCGTGGATATGCGGTTACTTCGGCATGAAGCATCTGCCGCTCACGCTGGTTGGACCTATCAATGCCACGCGTCCCGTCATGGTGCTGGTGGGTGCGTTGCTCTTCTTTGGCGAGAGACTGAACGTGTATCAATGGGTTGGTGTGACGCTGGCCATTGTCAGCTTCTTCCTGCTGAGCATGAGTGGCAAAAAGGAAGGTATAAACTTTGCCAAGAACAAATGGATATTCTGTGTGGTGGCGGCAGCGGTGCTGGGTGCCATCAGCGGATTGTATGATAAATACCTGATGGCGCCGGTGACGGAGGGCGGCATCGGACTGGATCGCATGGTGGTGCAGAGCTACTATAACTTCTATCAGGCTGGCATGATGGGTGCTATGCTGCTGTTGCTGTGGTGGCCCAAGCGTAAGACGTCGACACCCTTCCGTTGGCATTGGACCATCCTGTTCATCAGCATCTTCCTCAGCGTGGCCGACTTCGTGTACTTCTATTCGCTGAGCCAGGATGGTGCCATGGTGAGCATCGTGTCGATGGTGCGTCGCAGCAGTGTGATAGTCAGTTTCCTGGTGGGCGCAGCCCTCTTCCGCGAGAAGAACCTGCGCAGCAAGGCTGTCGACCTGGCTCTGGTACTGCTAAGCATGGTGTTCCTTTGCTTGGGGGCGGAGTAAGAGCAAGGCTCTCCTGATTATGAATTATTTAAGTGTTTGACGATGAGAAAGCTTTTCTTTTTTATACTATTCGCGTTGCTGTTTTCGGTGAATGCTGTGGCCCAGGGTGTGCAGATGCGTAATCTCTTTGCATCCATGCCCGATAGTCTTCTGCCCATGATGACGAAGAACAACCGGCTGGATTGTATCGACTTTATCGAGAATGATATGGAGGCGAAGGTGAGAAACCGGCTGGACGACTATGTGGAGCTGAAGACGCTGACGCAGGACTATCTGCTGTTGCAGACGAGCGAGCAGAGCAGAGTGGAGATGAAGTATGTGGCCAAGGGCGACACTACGGGCATTGTCTATCTGGTTCGTACCTATTACGGTCCGGCGGGCGACAGCAGCATAGAGTGCTATGACCAGGACTGGAGGGTGGTGAAGAATGCTGTTGTGCGTCCGGAGGTGGAGGCTTTCTTCAAGACGGCCTCGGGGACGGATGCCGACACGCTGCAGCAGATTGTCCGTGAACTGAAAGACCTGACGCTCCTGGAGGCATCGCTCTCGGCCGACCGGGCTACCTTGACATGGAAGATTGCGCTGGACGAACTCTCGGTGGGGGACAAGAAGGTAGCAAAGCAGTATGTGCAGGAAGTTGTGACGGCACTGCCGTAGACGGAGGACTCTCGCACGGTTAATATAAGTGATGATAAAAGAATAACTTGGTATAAAAAAGCAGGAGGCAAGTACATCAGTACTAGCCTCCTGTGTTCTTTTAAATTGTATCCCGGAATTACTTGCGGGTGCGAGCGTAACGGCTCATGAACTTGTCTACGCGACCAGCGGTATCCACCAACTTGCTCTTACCAGTGTAGAAGGGGTGAGAGGTGTTAGAGATTTCCAACTTGATAACGGGGTAAGGCTCGCCCTCGAACTCAACGGTGTCGTAGGTCTTTGCGGTTGAGCTGCTCAGGAACATGTCGCCGTTGCTCATGTCCTTGAACACAACGGGACGATAATTCTCGGGATGAAGTCCTTCTTTCATTTTGATTACGTTTTATGCCCCCGAATTTCCCTTGCTTGGGAAGAAGATAAGGGGCTGGTTAATAATTTATCGGGCGCAAAGGTACAACAAAAAAATCAATTACAGACAATTAATACTTGAAAAAATGTCGTTCGAAGGCGAAAAAATGTGTTTTGGACGGCTCTCAAAGCGTTTTGCAACCTTTTGTGCTATGGGTAGGGGTGTCCTGTCGTCCGCTATCCTAATCGTCATAAACACTGTTTCTCAGTTCTCTTGCCTTATCTTTGCGAAAAGATGTATTTTGTCAGAAGTTTCTTTGCTTCCTCTACCGTGTTGCCTTCGGCAGTGGGGGAATAGTAGGTGCGTTTGGCCTTCGTCGTACCCTTCGCCGATGCCCCCCATTCACCTTCTAGTTCGTGTGCCCAGTTCCATTCGCTGTAGAACCATCCGGCAGAAGGCGCCTGACAGTCGTGGTCGAAGTAGTACTTCCAACGAGGATAGTAGTAGTCCTTCAGCAGGCCTTGCCATGAACGGTATGAGTAGTCGTGCAGCCCACCAGCTTCACTTTGGTTCTTGTCGCCCCAGGTGGTGATGATGGTGCGGGCATTGTCCAGTTCGTACCAGTCGGGTGTTGCTGTTGTGGCGCCCTTCACTTCGGTTGCCGCATCGCGAGCCGTCTGTGTCCAGTTGCCCAGACGGAACATGTGGTGCGTACCCTTGAAAGTGTCCATGTCGAGGATGAGGTCGAGGAACAGTTGCTTGCGTTGGTTGAAGAGTTGGGTGTCGCCTGCCGTCTTGGCAGCCTTGATGCTGAGCAGGAGCTTGTAGGCATAGTCGGCCATCACCTGGCCACCCACTTCGATGAGGTCGTATTCGTAGTTGCTTCCGCTGAGGTTACCTCTCTCGCCAACAAGTGTGATAAAGGCCTGGCAGAGTCGTTGTCGGCGCTCTGGGGTATAGATGTTTGATACGTTGGCGATGGTCTTGCCCCATGTGCTGGCGGGGGTGGCGTTGAGGTTGGGACGTGCTGCCCAAACGTCCTCGATAGGACCTTGAACGGCGTCGGCGCCGAATGCCATGGCACTCTGGTGGATGTCCTCCCATGCCTTTTGTGCATTGGCGTTGGCAGTGCCATAACGGCTGGTGGCATAGTCGGCCACCCATTCGGTCATGTTGGGTGCTGTGCTCATCCAAGGCAGTTCGAACAGCAGGTCATAGACCACGGGCACGCTCTCGATGGCCTCGGGTGCTGCACCTACGCCGTTGACGGTGCTGTACTTGTTCTTGTAGGTGAAGTAGTTGCTGGCCATATTGTCCAGACGCCCCATAAAACCGCTGCGACCGCCGAAGTTAGGGATGGTGCAGAATACTGCTTCCTGAGGGGCATAGCCATTATAGCTGTCGAAGGCGGGCTGTCCGTCGGCAAAGAGGTCGAGAACGATGAGCCGACCAGCGGGTACGGCCGTGAGGCTGCTTCGCTGATAGGCAGCCCACTGCCACTGCTGGATGACCCACTTGGTGTCGCTGCCACAGTTGTCGTTCATGGCGTCGTAGACAGCCTTGTACCCCTCGCTGTACTTGCCGCTGCTGATGGTTCCACCTTCATGGAAGGGGTCCATGGAGTAGTATCGGGAGTTGCCCATCACGCTGTGAAGTCGGGCATAATACTTCTGTGCAGCTATGGCGAATTCGCTGTCTGTGGGGTCCAGAATGGCGGGGCGTTGGAATCCACACCATTTATTGGCCTTTTCGATAGTATGTCCGGTCTTTGCCTGGAAGTTGCTGGGCACCATGCCGCTGAAGCCTGGCAGTACGGGCTGCATACCCAGTTCCCGTTCGCGCTTGCAAATCTTGCTGGCAAGGTCTGCCTGACGTTTGTACCATGCATCATCGTGCGTACCGCCCCAGCCTTCAAGGTTGTTCATGCCCCACCATGCGATGAAGGCAGGTCCGGTCACAAAGTTTTCGGCATCGTCCTCGCTATATCCGTAGTCCTGCATCAGGAGGTCCTTCCATACCTTCTCCATGCCGATAATCTGCAGTGGCATGTTGATGCCGTGCAGTGCCATCCAGTCTATCTCCTTCTGCCAGCGGTCCCACGTCCAGGTGGTCATGGAGTACCCGAAGGTGCAGTAGTTGAGGTAGTAGCGGTAGTCGGCGTTGCAGGTGTGTGTCTCCTCGGTGGTGGGCACTGGCAATTGGCGCAGCGTTGTGGTGAGCTGGTTCCAGCTGAGGTTGATGTGTGCATGATGGTTCAGGTACCAGCCGATGCCTGTGGTGATGGCACTGATGCTGCTGCCCTTGATGTAGGGTTTCCCCTTTTGGGATGTGATGCAGAAACACTCCTCGCCCTGACGTGCCATGGCGTCGTCAAGGCATGTCAGCAGCTTTCGGCTGGCGCCTTTGCCGCCTATGCGGTCAAGCAGTTCGCGGACAGGTTTCGGATTGCTGACAACTTTTGCTGCAGCCGTGCAGGGGTGACATAGGAGCATGACGCACAGCGTGATGACGAAGTGCAGTAATTGAGAATTGATGATTCTTCTGCAGACAAGCAAAACGTCACTGCTATGCAGATGCCGAGCGGAAAATTGATAATTAGGCAACTGTGCAGATATGCGAGCATTAATCATATTATAGTATCTGTAACCTCAAATTGTTCATTATCAATTATCAATTATCAATTGTCAATTAACCTGAGATTATAATCCAGGCTAAAGACCCGGCCAAGACGTCGGTTCGCACTTCGCCTCGATGTGTTCCTCGACCTTGTCGCCCAGGTTGCAGAAGAAGTCGATGCCGGTGCGCTTCTCCAGTTCGTCGATGCTGATGGCGGCGTCGCGTTTCAGCTTGGCCAGATATGAGTCGCTCTGGTTCTTGTAGTCCTTATGGTCGAGCCAGAAGGCGATGCCTCTGCCCACGCCCGACTCGCTGACATAGAGGCAGGCTATCCAGAAGGAGTTGGGCACGGCCATCTTGACCTTGTCGCCCAGTGTGTTGTATACGTCGATGGTGCGTTTGTTGCAGGGATCGATGTATCCACCCTTCACCACGTACAAGGTGCCTTTGTAGAACTCCGACTTCGTGTTGTTGACGTTGTATCCCCAGTCTTTTCGCACCATGTCCTCGATGACACCCCAGTATACGGAGTTGAAGTTACCCAGCATAGGCGACATGTTGGACATATAGAACGTCTGTGCGTTAGCCTCGTAGCTGTAGTAGCGCTCGGCCGAACCCACGATGTGTCCGCGGTTATAGCCAGGGAAGGTGCCTGTGGCAACCTGATACTGCTTCTGCTTGTTGTAGAACGGTTCGGGGGCCCAAGCGTCGGTGCGCGAGGAATAGTTCTTTTGTGCCGTCTTGTTGTCGTAGGTATAGGCCACCCATCGTGCCTGCAGGTTGGCCTTGTCATACTCCATGGCGTAGTTGACGGTACCGTCGCTGGTGCTGTGGCAGATGTAGTCGTAGCGTGAGTTGAGATGAGGCATCTCAATGCGCTCCACCGTCTTGTCCACTCCACCCAGGTTCTTGTTGATATTGTCGTTGGAGATGTTGGGGCGTGGTGTGTCATCATCATCGCCACAGGCCACGAAGGTGAGAGGTAGTGCGATGGTGAGTAGGATAAAGAGTTTCTTCATATTGAAATGATGCGAGTGGGTGGTAATGGAATAGGGCGGGCGTTGGGCCCGCCCTATTCGGTGTTATACATTTGTTAGCGTATTACTTGCGCTTTGCGAAACGCTGACCCTTAGTGTTGGCAGCTGTGTTATAGTAAATCCATATCTTCTTAACGCGAAGCTGTACACCACCGCTGTTAGCTTCGTTCTTGTTGCAATAAACAGCATTGTTGCCGCTGAATGATACTGTGGCAGTGGTGTTGCCTACATATTTCGTGTTATTGTATTCGTCGCATTCCATTACGATCTTGGCAATCTGCTTCTTGCCTTCAAATGTCAAGGTGTTGCTGGCATAGATGCGGAAGCCGTTGCTAGCTGCGTAATATGTGGGGCCGCTCTTGCCATCACCCTTGGCTACAATCAGTTTGCTGCCGTCGGGCAATTCGAATGTACCTTCTGCTGAGCCTTTGTCGGTGAGTCCCTTGAGATCATTGACTACAACTTCGATAACGTCTCTACCAGCAGTTGCTGCGCTGTTGGTCAAGGTGACAGTGGTACCATCGATGCTGACGCCTTCGCTAGTGCCTGTATTGCCACCGTCATCGGGTGTGGTGTTGCCACCACCGTCGCCCATCTCCAATACTTCGACATTACCGTTCTTCATCTCAGCGGTAGAACCATAGTGCATCAACTTGCCGGTCATCTTAACCTTGGTGCCAACGGGCAGAGCCTTGGTGGGATCGGGGATGTTTGCCCAATAAGCCTCAAATACCTTGCCGCCATCCTTGGTGTCGGCCATCCAGAATATCTGTTGGTCGCGGCTGATCTTGCCATCAGTATCGGTAATGTAGCCTGTCACAGTATAGGTCTCGGTACTCTCTGCCTTGTCAGCCAATGCCATGCAGAGTTCAACTGCCTTGGCACAGGTGATGTCGGTGCCTGTCGTGGGAGTGTTATCGTTACCGCCATTACCCTCTTCGAGGATGACCACGTTGGCGTTCTTGATTTCGGTGGTGACGTTGCCGTCCTTCACGTACTTGAGCAGCTGACCGGTGATCTTAACCTTCATGCCCACCTTGAATGCGCTGACGCCTTGAGGCAGGTTTGCCCAGTATGCCTGCAGCACCTTGCCGCCATCCTGTGTGTCGGCCATCCAGAACGACTGCTGATTCTTGCTGATGTTTGCAAATACATCGGTGATGTAGCCTGTTACATTATAGGTTTCAACAGAAGTAGCACCGTCGGCCAGTGCAGCGCACAGCTCGACAGCCTTGGCACAGGTGATGTCGGTGGCATCGGTGGGAACATCGCCGCCATCGCCGCCTTCGAGGATGATGACGGTGGCATTCTTGATCTCGGTGGTGACGTTGTCACCCTTAACATACTTGAGCAGCTGACCTACGATCTTAACCTTCTGACCCTTTGCAAACGAGCTTACACCCTCGGGCAGGTTAGCCCAGTATGCCTGAACCATCTTGCCACCATCCTGTGTGTCGGCCATCCAGAATGACTGCTGGCCATTGCTGATGTTTGCAAATACGTCGGTGATGTAACCTGTGACAGCGTAGGTCTCGGTTGACGAAGCTCCGTCGCCCAGTGCTGCACACAGTTCTACAGCCTTGGCACAGGTGATGTCGATAGCATCGCCGGGTACGTCGGGTGTATCGCTAGCCGTAGCCTCACCCTCTTCCAACAGGAAGTTCATAAGTTCCCATGTGGTAGACGCAGTGGCGGGAGCATAGAAATAGAATGCGAAACGTACGTCCTCGGCGTTGGTGTATTTCTCGGGGAGCTGTATCTCGCCGCTGGTATAGAGTGTCCAGTCGCTGTAGGGGCTGGCAACGGGAGTCCACTCTATCTCCTCCCAAACATCGGGATTCCATTCTTCGTTCTCCTTGTACTCCTTGGTGATGTAGATCTTGTGGTAGTTCTGCCATCCGCTTACGTTGTTAGAGTACTTGACGGTGTAGTCGAACGAGAACTTTACCTTGCCGCACTCGGTGGTGGTGTTGAAGGCTGGTGATACGAGGTAAGACTCCACCTCCTTGTTTGACTTGCTTGAAGCACCGTCCCAAGCCTGGTAACCTGTAGCCTGAACGTAGTTGCTACCCTTGCTCCAAGGCTCAGCCTCGGTGATGCTGCGGGTTTCCCATCCCGAATTCAGGTTTGCACTCTTGTAGGGCAATGACTTGCCGGTGAAGGTACCTCCGCCAAAGATGTCGTAGGGCGAAGGTATGTCAGAACATGAAGTACTGAGGCCGATAACGGCAGCTGCGCAAAGCAGCATTCTGAATATCTTTTTCATGATGAATATGTATTTTCGTATTGATTTATGTTTTGCTCTTTTAGCTTGGGTGATGTTTTACTTCTCGACGATGTCATCCAGTGAGCGAAGCGACAGCTGGGGCGACGTTGAGTAGCGGCCCAGGAGTCCGTAGATGGTCTTCTTGCCTGCCTTGATGGTGTCGCCCGCAAAGGTGGCACTGGTCGAGGTGTAGAGCAATTGGCGCACCTTGGTACCGTCGATGGTGATGTCGTGATACTCTGAGTATACGTCGCCACCCACTTCCCAATGGGCATAGGGCCATCCTGCATCGCTTATTTCGGCGTTCTCCATCACTACCAGCATGGGAGTGAGCTTGGTCAGGTTGTCGGGGTTGTTGAGGTCTGCTCCCGTCACCTTGCGAGCGGTCACCTTCTCGGGATGAGGCTCGCCAACGAGCTCGATGTTGGTAGAGAGGTAGGGCAGAGGCATGGGACCCAGTTTCAGTGCACCATTGGTGTTGATATAGGGTACGCCTACACGGGGTGATGCTCCGTAACCGCCTACATAGAGGTTCTTGAGGTTGACACGTACCTGCTGACCGACGGGGAAGATGGTGTAGAGACAGCCCATACCCTTGATGCCTACGGCGATGCCACCCTCGTCGGTGTTGATGCTGCCATCGGCTTTGAGGCCCTGCAGGTAGATAAACTGGTAGATGTTGCCCGATACGTCGTTGGCCACTACGATGCCGTCAAACACCTCGTCGGTATTGATCTGCTGGTAAGTGTTGTTGGCGATGTCGCTCGAATAAGCCTTGCGCACGTCGGCGATGGTCGTGGTGGGGGCGGGCAGATTCTTGGCAGTGAAGTTCGTGCTGGGCACTACCACTGCGTCGTTGTCGTTCATGCATGATGCCAGTGTCAGCATCCCTGCACATATCATTAAGAGAATCTTTTTCATTGTATTACTCTTTCTTTTTATGTTCATAACCGGTTTCTTCTAAAAGATGACTCATGTCCTTCTGTTAGAATCTCAGACCGATGTTCAAGAATGCGTTGAGAGCACTTGCATAGTAATAATAGTTGTTCTTCGAGAACTGGTAGTCGTAAGCGCGGTTTGCACGGTTCTGCTCATAACCACCGGTACGCATGTTGCGGTTGTTGGTCAGGTTCTGAACCTGCAAGTTGATGTTCAGTCGCTTGCCGCCCTTCAGGTTGATGTTCTTGCTGATGCTGGCATCGAGCATGAATCCGCCCTTGAACTTCTCCTGCTCGGGACCGTAGCTTGCCAGTATGTTACCGTTCTGGTAGTCGTAGACGTATGCTGCGTTGCCCTTGGCGCTAGCCTGCTTGGCATAATCCCATGCGGTGGTGATGGTGTTGTTGAGGGTGTTCATATCCTGGATGTTGCTGGCGTATGATACCACGCCACCTTCGCTGGCATTGGCCAGACGGCGATAGGCCGAAGCACCTACATACACGCGGTCGTAGTAGTTCAGGTCGAGGTTGAAGTACCAGTTGTTGATGTTGTAGCTCAGACCCACGCTAGCTGCGGTGAGAGGAGTGCTGCCCACCTTGACGCCGTTCATGAAGACCTGCAAGGGGCGTGTTTCGCCTGTCACCTCGTTCTTCCAGTTGTTGATGCTCATCACGGTCGAAGCATCCGAACCCTCGTAGCTGAGCTGGCCCATGGCATCGTTGACGTACTTGGCATCGCTGATGGTGCCCAGCAGCTTCAGCTTCAGGTTGCGAGCCAGCTTGACGGTGATGGCAGCCTCGACACCCTTGTGGTCGCGCTTCATGCCCGTCATGGTCAGGTAGGTGAGGTAGCTGGCATCGTCGTTATAGAAGGCGGTCTGCTCGGTGAGGTCGTAGAAGCGGGTCCAGTATGCACTGACCTTACCGCTCACAGGACCGAAGTACCACTGGTAGCCCACCTCGCCGTTCCAATACCACTCGTTCTTGAGGTTGTTGACGAAGTTGTTGTGGATACGGGGAGCCACGAATGAGTTATAGGCCAGAGGAGCCTGACTCTCGATGCTTCCACCCACGTAGATATATGAGGTGGCAATCTTGTACTGCAGCATGGCCTTACCGCCACCTCCCAGGAAGCTGGCATAACCGCTCGAGCCGCGTGAGTACTCGGCAGCACGACCGTTGCGCATCAAACCGAAACGGTTCATCATCGTACCCTCAACGTCAGCACCGATGTTGGCAGTGAGGTTGCCGGTCTTCCATGTGTTGGTGCCGTACAGCTTCAGCTTGTCGACGTGGATGAGGTAGTTGTAGCCGAAGATGTCGCCCTCCTTGATGCTGCGGTTGGGGGTGTCCAGGTCGTTCTGGTATTCGCTGCTGCCCGAACCGTATTTGTTCAGCGAGTAGTTATCCACGTCAATGAAGGTGGTGGCGCCCAGCAGGTCGGCCATGGTCTTGTAGTGGTGGCCGCGTGTGGCGTTGAAGTTCAAACCGAAGGTGTAGCTGCCGTGACGGTTGAACTGTCCCTCGAGGATGCTACTCATGTTGAAGGCAATCTGATCGTTATGGCGCTTCTCCTGATAGTACAAGGCAGACTTGCCAGTGCTGTTGTTAGCCTGGTTCTGTGCGTACATCAAGTCCCAGTTCACCTGACGGTTAGCCTTGCTGCCCGTCCAGTAGTCGTAGAGCGACTGCCACTGCTGCATGATGGCAGGATTCTCGGCCAGCCACTCGGGGTTGTTGTAGTCGCTGTTGAAGACGTTGAACACGCTCGAAGGCAGGTTCTTGTAGTAGTTGGGGGCAGGGTTGTAGGCGTTGTTATAGCTCAGCGCCGTAGAAGCGTAATTGGTGAATGTGAGCGCTCCGGTCGTGCTCAACTTCGTCTTTTCGTTGATCTGCCAGTCCCAGGTTGACATGAACGAGGGCGAGAACTCGGTGACAACGCGCGAGTTGCGGCGCTTGCCGTTCTGGTAACCCCAGTAAGGGTTGTAGTAGTGGCTGTTGGCCAACCAGTATGCCTCTTCGGTGGCAGCACCTTGCTGTCCACGCTCGGTGGGAGCACCCCATGCCACGATGCTGACGCTATGTGCATCGTTGACCTTCTTCTCGGCTCCGAGGAAGTAACTGAATGAATTGTAGAACATGCCCTCGATGGCACTGCGGTTGGCCCATCGGTAACCGACGTTGCCGATGAACGACCATCCGTTCGACAACTGGCCTGTGGCGTAGGAGTACATGCCACGCAGCACATAGTTGCGGTTTGTGCCCGAAAGGGTGATGCGGTGGCCGGCAGCAAAGCGGCTGGGACGGAAGTCGTAGTTCGATGCACCGCCTACGGGAGCGTAGCAGAACTGGCTCTGGTCCAAGAAGTTCACGCCTTCCCGACTGTTGTTCGTTACGTGATTCAAACCACCTGTGATGCCCGAGAAGCTGAATCGTCCGTTCTCGACATTGTTGAATTTTGCACCGTTGATGTAGTTGCCTACATACTGGTTGTCAAGTGCTCTGTACTTGAAGCGCATTGAACTCCATCGGTATCCGATTTCGCTTGAATACGGATCTTTGGTGCTTGATACCAGCGTCACGGTGTTGGCCGCCTCGGCGCTTTCGTCGAGCTGTCCCTCTGTCAGCGAGAAGTCGAAGTCGTCGTCGGCATTGAGCGTGTCGGTCTTTTCAATGGATTGCGCCCAAGTGCTTGTGGTGAGGCACATCAGCGCAGCCATGAGTTTTACACCTTTTTTCATGATTGTTATTTGTGAATGGTTTCTTTTTGTTTTAGTTCTCTCTAGGTCTCGTACGCGTACATTACACGTATAATAGTGTGCAAAGTTACAAATTATTCCATTTTGTTGACAACTTTTCGTCAAAAAAAGCCTCTTGTGTGCATAATATTAAATAAAATAATGTGAAACGGTTGCACAGGTCATTTTTTAATGCTAATTTTGCACAAATTTAGGGGAGATGGTATACGCTCTCCGTCCAAAGATTCTGATATGCTAAAGAAGTCGATTACATACTTGGCCGTCTTGTGCTCTATTGTGCTGTTTTGCTCGGTAGGCATTTCGCCATCCGCTCCCAAGGACGAGAAGGTTGATACGATTTATTGCGGTATTGCGTTTTACAATCTGGAGAATATCTTTGATACCATCCATGACGAGGGCAAGAACGATTACGACTTTCTGCCCGAAGGTTCATATCACTGGAATACGCTTAAGTACACCCACAAGGTGCGCAATATGGCACGCGTCCTGTCGCAGCTTTGCACGGAACGTGTGCGAGGTGGTGCGGCTTTCATCGGTGTGAGCGAGGTGGAGAACAGTCGTGTGCTGGACGACCTGATTGCCGACTCAGCCATTGCAGCCAAAGGCTTGAAGTATATCCACTACGAGGGTGAGGACCGACGCGGTGTGGATGTGGCATGTCTGTACAATCCCCGTATGTTCAAGCCCACGCACAGCGAACTGCTGCCTGCCGTGGGTTATGAGGAGTTCTCGAACGGTCATCGCACCCGTGGCATCCTGCATGTCGAGGGAAGCTTGTTCCGTGAGCATTTCCACTTCCTGGTCAACCACTGGCCCAGCCGTGGTGCCGGTAGCGAGTCGCGCGAGTTCATGGGCAAGATGGCGCGTCACGTCATCGACTCTATACGTGGTGTGGAGCCTGATGCACGCATCGTGCTGATGGGCGACTTGAACGACGATCCCGACGACGTATCGGTAACCCAGGCTTTGGGAGCGCAGATCAGTCGCAAGAAGGTAGAGGCGAACGACCTTTATAATCCTTGGTACTTCACGCTTCGCAAAGAGGGACAGGGCACCTTGCTTTGGGACGGCATGTGGAACCTCTTCGACCAGATTATCATGACGAGTAATCTGCTGGGCGAGGATCGTTCCACCTGGAAGTTCTTCAAGAACGAGATCTTTATGGCCGACTATATGATCTCCACCCGTGGCCGCAATAAGGGAGGTCCACTCCGTACCACCTCGGCTGGTGTATGGCTGGATGGCTATTCCGACCACTTCCCTACGCAGATCTATCTTTCTAAGGCTATGCCCCGACAGGCCATGCAGAAGAAGTGATGGTGCCGGACAACAGAAATAACAAGAAAATAAGATAAATTCTTTTTTTAATTTTAACTATTCATTTAATTATGACAAGCTACAAAGAATTGGGTTTGGTGAACACCCGTGAAATGTTTGCCAAGGCAGTTGCTGGCGGTTATGCAATCCCCGCCTTCAACTTCAACACTATGGAGCAGATGCAGGCTATCGTTATGGCTGCTGTTGAGACCAAGTCTCC
>JAGHUS010000089.1 GCA_018064685.1 Bacteroidales bacterium
TTCACCATCCAGCCTTCGCCACGGTTGATGGCATCAGCAACTTGCTCGAGGACTTCCTTCTTGCCCTCAATAGCATACTTTGTAAAACAGTAATTTGCCATAATATATAAATGTATGTTGGTTTCTTATTTCTCGTCAATCACACGATGCGTGATGGTGACTTTGCCATCAGCATTCCTTTGCTTCGACTATGCTCAGCATAAACTCAGGGCTCAGGACAGGCTTGCGTGTGCTCGGTCAGGATGTCAGCACGATCGAGGTTGTTTGCTTTGCGATGTTCAACGTCACGCATAATGGCGTCGTTGATGAGATTCTGTTCTTCGGGAGGCAGTTCAGACACGCGACGGCCCTGAGGCAAAAGATTTGTGGCAGGGATGCGTACGCCTTCGTAGATGAAATACTCATACGCCCCTTTCTCATCAGCAGTTAAGGTGGTAGTAGCGGTGAACACATCTTTACCACTTTGGCGAAGGTGCGCAACTTTCAGCTCTTTGCCATTGCGCTCAAGAATCTGGAGCAGGATGCTCTTCTCATTGGGATAATACTTTCTGCCGATCAGGAATTTCGTGATTGTCTGCATAAGCTATAAAGTTTTTAGGTTACGCCTTAATATAATCAACTTTGGGTGGAAATTCGATTACTGAGTCCACTTTTAGGTTCTTCTTACAGTCGCCTTTGCTACTCAAATTCTGCTGTATCATAGAGCAGGAGAGCATATTCCTCGTTGAGACGATCTTCGAGGTTAGCATATAGTTGACCTGCTGCCGTGTTCCAATCTATATCATCAGCAAAGGTAACATCTGCCTGGAAGAAGTGCGGAACATTTGATCCTTCCAGTACGATGTCATCATCATTTTCGTCAGAACCTATGATAACATAATCATCGGTTTCGTAGAGTTTAAGTCTTTCTATTGTTGTGCCAATCTGCACAGCCAGTTCCTCAATCAGTTTTGTTATCTCCTCCCTTTGCTCTTCGAGCGGGAGCGTTCCTTTATATTCGTAGTGCATATTATTACATTAAAAAATCATTTGCTACATTCTTCAAGCAGTTCCTTCATCTTCACGATAGCCTCATCCTCGCTATTACCACGAACAGAAAGAAGTGGAACCTTCCTGTCTTCTATCATGTCCCAATAGTAGTACTCTAAGCCTATCTCATTGCCGAACCAACCGTAACCGACAAGATGAAGTTCGCATTCACGCTTAACGCCGCGTTCGTCAATGATGTTCAGTTTGTGTGGTAAATCTTTTGTCCAGTCCATAGGTTGATTTCACTTCTTGTTAGGGATAGTCGTTTCAACGACGTGATTAAGCAACTCTTCGTAGTGACTATCAAAATTCTCGCCACGAATAGTACCTACAATATCGCGAACTGACCAATTCCCAAAAGGTTTGCCATCGCAATTTCTTGCACGCTCATCAAGACTATCAATGAACTGTAGTATGTCAGAGATTGTATGGAGCCCTTTAAGGTCATCTGGCAACTGACACAAGTCTTCCATATCAATACCGAAATCATGTTCTGGATTGGATTCAATCTTTTCAATAGCACATTGCGCCATTGCTAGCGCCATCCACGAGGCCAACCTTCTATAAAAGTCGTTTGGCGACAATATGTTATTCTTTCCTGTTACAGGGCGTGAAGTGAACGAATCTATAATCTCGTTATAGGTAGCCTCCAATTTCAGTACATTTTCATCTTTCAAAGGTACTCTCTTTTGTGATTTTGTATGACCTTTAACTAGAAAATTTTGTTTTGTATCCGACATAATTGTTTTTGATTTATAATTACGTTGTTAATATTATCCTCTTTTCTGAGAATTCAATTTTTCTGGCAACTTTTTGTATAACCGCGTTGGCGGAATTTCCACCAACGCGGTTATTTCATATACTTATGGCTGTGTCACATATTGGTTAAGGACATCATAATACTTGAATGCCTTCTCGTAAATAGGATAAAGTTCATTCTCCAGAGTACCTTTTTTAATCAAATTTGGGATTGTATCTGTCAATGAAGCGCGGATTGCCGTCTTGTGCCTCTGAGCTGGTCTCAAGATACCCTCCTGACATAATGCGTCAAAGTCATTCTTGAAGTCTGGCGCATACTGCTTCTCAAAGGCATCTTTATTCGCTATGTGCTTCTTGCCCTCCATATGTATCATCAAGACCAATGTCTGATTTTCCAGAAAGTCTATTGCTGTGATAGGAATCCACTCATAATGGACTCCTGAATAATGATGATTTCCAGAATATTCCCATCCCTCAGGTACAATCTGCATATAACCTTTTCTTAGCTGGCTTGTCCTTACATTCACCTTCACACCTTTTCTTGCAAAGAGACGCTTTGTGGCTGTGGCAAACTCCTCGCAAACGGGCTGTACGATCTGATTCATACAATCGGTAACGAAACTGATCACTGCATCCCTTTCCTCCGATTCCGGTTCTCCGGACAGTTTGTCCAGACAAGCGGCCAACTCCTTGTACATCTGCAGTGGGTCCGTTGCTGTCACGCCCAACTTCTGCAGAACCTTTGATTTCATCATTTCGGCGCGAGCACGAGAGAGTTCGTCACAGTGGAGTATGTCAGTCTCGACATAATTGACATAAACCTCAATGCCGCTGGCAAGGAGATGCTCGGAATGGTTCACCATAGGAAGGACGGATTCCTTCATCCATGGAATGATATCATAGCGATAGCTGGCGCAGATCAGACGGTCTTCGATGTCATACGTACTAAAATATGCATCCTCCTCATTGTAGCTATCCTTGGTAGGCTTGCCATCATGCAGCATGCCATCCTTGGTCAGATAGACCACCCATACATTCTCCAATGGCACATTCTCCTCCTTGACCATGGAGAGGATGTATCGCTTGATCTGCTCAGATTGGTCACCGGCTCCGCATATCTTGTTCTCTATGATGATAGCAAACTCACCCTTCTTCACAATCAGCCCATCCAGGAAAGATTTGCCATGGTTTGTCTTGTATGGTTCAGAGAAACGAACGCTGTCTGCACATACATCGGTAAGGTCAACATCTATCCCGAACGTTTTCACGAAGGAATAGAGTATAGGCATCTTGTACTTTACGGCAGATGGCCTTTCATATCTCAGGAGCGAGAGCAACATTCTGGTGTGGTCATTCTCATCCATGCTCTTCCCGTTATTGTTCCAGTTACACAGCACATTATAAGGCTGAGGATACAGATCGTTTAGCTCGTTGCTTGTTAGCAACTGATTGATCTTAATAATTTTGTCTTTCATATTTCTTTGAATTTGATCATTGATGTGGTTCTGTTATTTCTTGTTACGTCCCCCATCTCTGCGATGGGGAGGTTGGTTTTACATTGCAGCTCTCTTATTAGGCACATCCGTTCCTAAAGGTTTATCTGCATCACTCTCAACAGCTGACTCAGGTCGTCCAGACATGCTATCCGGCCAGAGAATTTGCCCATGCAGCTGCTTATCTGCAGATGGTTCATCTGGCAGATGTATTCGATAGAGAAGAGCACCTTGTCATTGTTCTCTACCTTGCAGAACGACCAATAGGGCGAGGCTCCGAAGTGGCCTCGCCCGTGCTCGTGATAGAGAAAGCCGTGCTCACGACAGAATGCATCCAGCCCCGCTTTCGTGTCCTGTATGTAATCCTTATTCTTGTAGTTCTTCATGTCGGTTCGTTTTTTGATTATAATATCATCAACTTTTCCGAAAATTCAATTTTTCGCCCGTCTTTTTTTTTTGGGGGGGGTACATAGATTCAGATTGTTCGCAAATATACTAAAAATAATCATACAACACAAGAATTTCACGTTCCATACGGTTCCACGACGTTGTTTTTGAGGAGCAAAAACGCATTATATAGGCAAAAAGTATTATCTTTGCACAAAATACCACGAAAAGATGACGAACGACGCACAACAGATACAAAGACTAAGAGAGAGGGTGGAACGCTTTCTGGGCATGACGATGCACTCGAAACGCGACTTCGAGACACTGTCGGTGGAGGTGTACAACCACCGCAAGGTACTGCTCTCGTCCACCACCCTGCGCCGCTTGTGGGGCTATCAGGAACAAGGGGAGCATACAGCATCGCCCGTCACACTCAACACACTGGCACGCATGATTGGCTACACCAGTTGGGAGGCTTTCTGCGACGAGAAGGATGCGGAATGCAGCAACAGCGAGATGATGATGGCTGGCAAATCGATACAAGCGAAGAATCTGGAGGTGGGCACACAAGTTGTAGTGTGCTGGCAACCGGGCAGAACGGTCAAGATGGAGTATCTGGGAAGCGACGTCTTCCGCGTGCTGGAGAATGAGAACAGCAAGCTGCAGGTGGGCGACACGATGCATTGCAAGCAACTGACTGAGGGCATGCCGCTCTACTGCGAGGAGTTGCTGCGCACGGGTTGCGGACTGATGAACTATGTGGCGGGCAAGGAGGGTGGCATCACCTTCCACATACTTTCGGGCGATGCAGACGAGTAGCGAAATGATACCCGTGGCCACGATGCCGCAGGGCTATGACCAGCCCCAGCGATTGCCCGAGCGGGACAGCAGCACATGTCTGGCCTGGCATGCCTACGACAAGGACACGGGGCGCCACCTCTTCATCAAGCAGCTGCGCCCGGAACTGGCCACTTCGGCCGACCACCGAACGGCCTTTGCCAAGGAGTACAGCATCGGGCAAAAGTTGCAGTCAGACTATTTCCCTACCTACCACAAGCTTGACGAGAGCGATGCGGGACTCTTCCTCACGATGGACTTTATCGACGGTATGAGTCTCAGCGAGTTCATGGCCTCGTCGCCACGTTACTTCCACCACAAGCAGAACCTCATAAGGCTGCTGCACCAGTTGCTCCAGGCTATGGAGGCTATGCACCAAGCCGACATCGTGCACCTCGACCTCAAACCCGACAACATCTTCATCACCCACCGCACCCAAAGCGTGCGCATCATCGACTTTGGCTACAGCTGCTCGGGCGAATGGACAGGGGCGGCGGGCATGACGCGCCAGTTTGCAGCTCCCGAACAGTTGCGCGGCGAGCAGGCCTGCATAGATGCACGTACCGACATTTACGGATTTGGAAAGATAGTGCAAGAGATAAATTGGCAGACGCAGTGCAAGTTGCCACGACTCTTGCGCAAGATAGCAGACCGCTGCATCAACGAAGATCCTGACAAACGATATAACACGGCACGCGAGGTGCTGGACGAGATAGACAGCCATTTGGCCAGACGCAGGAAGCAGGTGGCCAAGGTGGTAGCACTGAGCGTACTCACGACATGCATTGTCTTTGCCCTGGGCTTCATGGGTTACCGCTACTACACGCAGGATGAATTCAGCCAGGACGGTCTGATGTATCACATCATGCCGCATCAGTGGGTGTCGGACAGATTTGAGGACGTGGTGGAACTGACGGGCCGGACGGAGGATGCCCAGTTCGATAGCACATTCCGCATACCCAACACGGTGACGTTCCGTGGACAGGAGTACAAGGTGTATCAGGTGGGCTACAATGCGTTTCATCACAACTCATGGATCAAGAAGGTGATCTTCCCCGAGGAACTGCGCTTTGTAGGGAGCTATTCGTTTAGGTTCTGCAGCAACTTGCAGGAGGTGGAGCTGCAGCAAAACGTCTCATACGTGGACGAGTGTGCCTTCGGCTGCTGCCCTGCCTTGCACAGCATCCGTGTCAGCCGCAAGAATCCGTACCTTTGTGTCGAAGACGGCGTACTGTTTCGGCGCGACCCGTACCACTTGGAGCGTTGCACGACGGACAAGGAGGGCGAATACACCGTGCCGCAAGGTGTGAGGGAGATATCCCATTCAGCCTTCCAGGGCTGCAGCAGGCTCACGCACGTCACCCTGCCCGAGGGAGTGGAGAAGGTGCGTCCGTTCGCCTTCGATGGTTGTACATCCCTACGCTCGGTGGAGATGCCCTCGAGCGTGGTCGACATCGAGATGTATATCTTCGGCGCCTGCACCCAGCTGCAGCACGTCACGCTGAGTCCGCGTACCGTCATCCTGGCCCAGAGCACCTTCGACGGCTGTCGTTCGCTCAGGCAGATCACCCTGCCGGCATCACTGATACGCATCGGATATAGATGCTTCTGGAACACCGACTCGCTACAGACGGTTGTCAACCTGGCCGCCGAACCGCAAGAGATTAGCGACAGTACGTTCAGCCGCTACGGCGACCTCTACGTGCCCGACGAAGCTGTCAATGCCTATCGTTCGGCTCCATATTGGCAACGCTTCCACATACACCGGCTAAAGGATTACACAGAGCGTTGATTAAGCTATATCAACACAAATAGAGTGTAAGAATATTATTTCTTTGTCTTCATGAAGGTGGTGATGTAGGTAATGCCGTCCTCGACCTTGGTAGATACGTTGTCCTGCCAGGTGGTGGTGGTCTCGTTGTACTCACCGTGGGTGGCTATCTCGCGGCCCTGATCGTCATATTCGACAGTGTAGCCAACCTCGGTGCCATCGTAAGAGTGACTGGAGATGACGCGGAAGTACTTGCCATCGGGGATGTACTCGTAGACCCAATCAGGCGTGCGCGACTTGACTGTGCCGTCGGGGTTATAGACTATATTGTAGCGGATGCTCTTATTGTCCTTGTATTCGGTGTCCCAACCGCTGGAAAGGATACCGTCGGTGTAGCTTTTGTAGCTGATCTCGCGACCGTTGAGGTCGTAGTCGTACTCGGAAGCGATAGGACCGTTTCCAGAGACGTAGCTCTTGGTGTTGATGATGTGCTTGTAGCTGTTGTCGGAGTAGGTGTTTTGCTCGATGCAGAAGCCGTCGTCGGTGCGGGTAAGACCATCCCAGGTGTAGTGGGTGGCGTAGCCATTATGGCTCTTTATCTCGACCAGACGATGCTGGCTGTCATAGATGTAGTCTTTGATGTCGTCCCACTCGCCCCAGTGCAGCTCGGTACGCTGGATGTCGCCGCGCTCGTCGTAGACGGTGATTTCCTCACACCACGTAGCATCGCCACCTTCTTCGCCGTCACGCAGATATCCGTGCTTGACGAGGCGTCCCTGCTGGTCATATTCGTTGACCTGCGTAGTGTCGCCATTGACAACCTGGACAAGGATCTTGCTGAAGTCAATGTCACAGTCGTAGGCGGCAGTGACATCTACAGAATCGACAACGGTGGCGCTTTCGGGCGGCTGGTTGTCGGTCTTCGACTTGCCACAACTGAAGAGTGCAAGGCTTATGGTTCCTGCGGTAAGGAGCGAGAGAAAGAGTGTCTTCTTCATAATGTAAATGGATAGTAGTATTACCTTATAATATATATACGCAAGTAATAAAAAAAAGAAAAGTGGGCCACAGAGTTATTGCCCTGTGACCCACCATGTGTGTTGTTATTAGTCCTTCAGCTTTGCCCAGATGAACTCGCGGTTGAGGCGAGCGATGTTGCTGATGGTCTCGCACTTGGGACATACAGCTTCGCAGGCACGGGTGTTGGTACAGTTACCGAAGCCCAACTCGTCCATCTTAGCCACCATAGCCTTGGCACGCTTGTTAGCCTCTACCTTACCCTGAGGCAGGAGAGCCAGCTGGCTGACCTTAGAGCTGACGAAGAGCATGGCAGAACCGTTCTTACATGCTGCTACGCAAGCACCGCAACCGATGCATGAAGCGCAGTCCATAGCCTCGTCGGCATCCTTCTTGGGGATGAGGATGGCGTTGGCATCCTGTGCCTGACCGGTGCGAACGGTGGTATAGCCACCAGCCTGCATGATCTTGTCGAATGCGTTGCGGTCTACCATACAGTCCTTGATGACGGGGAAACCGGCTGAGCGCCAGGGCTCGACAGTGATGGTCTCGCCATCCTTGAACTTACGCATATAGAGCTGACAAGTGGTAGCACCACGCTCGGTCTTACCGTGGGGAGTACCGTTGATGTAGAGTGAGCACATACCGCAGATACCCTCGCGGCAGTCGTGGTCGAACACGAAGGGCTCCTTGCCCTCGTTGATAAGCTCCTCGTTCATGATGTCGAGGGCCTCGAGGAATGAAGTATCATCGGGGATGTTCTTCAACTCATGGGTATCGAAATGACCCTTAGCCTTGGGTCCGTCCTGCTTCCAGAACTTGACTGTTACTGATATATTCTTAGCCATAATTTTAATACTTTGTGAAAATTATTTCGTAATCACTGCCCATCTCGCCACCGCAATTGCTGAGTGTACAATAGATGTCGTGGCCATCAACCTTGTAAGTGTAGACGAAGATGTCGGCATCCAAGACGGGCTCGGTAATTTCTTCCTTCATGTCGTTGCCTACACGGCCGGTCTCTGCCTTGATCTTGTCGAAGACAGCCTTGCTGAAGGCCTTGTAGCTCTCGTCACTCCTCTTGACGGGGATGTATACGACACTGGCGTCCTTACCCTTGACTGCACCCACCTTGACTTCGGCGACAACACCCTCGACCTTGAGGTCCTCGGGGTTGAAACCAGCGAGGGATGCGGCATCGGCGGGAACCTCCTCTGCAGGAGCCTCTGCCTCAGCAGCTACCTCAGTGGTTGCCTCGGTAGCATTAGCATTGGCTTCGGTTGTTGCAGCGGCCTTCTTCTCGCCACAAGCAACCACCATGGCGGCCATGCAAACGATTGCAAATATCTTTTTCATAATTCCTTAGTTCTTGTAATTTCTCTGCTGAACCTTGATGATCTCGTACTGGAGAGGCTCCTTATTGAGCTCGGGAGCCTTGTCGTCGTCGCCCTGATACTCCCAGCAACCTACATAGAAGAAGTTCTCGTCGTCGCGCTTAGCCTCACCTTCCTCGGTCTGGTGCTCCTCGCGGAAGTGACCACCGCAAGACTCCTCGCGATGGAGGGCATCGTATGCTACGAGCTCGCCCATGAGGATGAAGTCGCGCAGGTGGATAGCCTTGTCGAGCTCGACATTAAGACCTTCCTTGCTGCCAGGGATGAACAGGTTGGTATCGAACTCCTTGCGGATAGCCTTCAGAAGCTTGAGACCCTCCTCGAGACCTTCCTTCGTACGACCCATACCTACGTGCTCCCACATGATGTGACCGAGCTCCTTGTGGATAGAGTCAACAGAGCGCTTACCCTTGATGTTCATCAGTCGGTCGATCTCTGCCTGAACAGCCTTCTCTGTCTCAGCGAACTCCTTGAGGTCGGTAGAGAGACGGGGCCAGATAGCCTGGTCGGCCAGGTAGTTCTGGATGGTGTAAGGCAATACGAAGTAACCGTCGGCCAGACCCTGCATAAGAGCAGAAGCACCGAGGCGGTTTGCACCGTGGTCAGAGAAGTTACACTCACCGATAGCGAACAGACCGGGGATAGAGGTCTGCAGCTCGTAGTCAACCCAGATACCACCCATAGTGTAGTGGATAGCGGGGAAGATCATCATGGGATAGTAGTATTCTACGCCACCAACGGTCTGTGCCAACTCGCCGGGATTAACGTCGGTAATCTCCTCGTACATATCGAAGAGGTTGCCATAACGCTGACGGATAACGTCGATGCCGAGACGCTGGATTGACTCAGAGAAGTCGAGGAACACAGCCAGACCGGTGTTGTTGACACCGAAGCCCTTGTCGCAACGCTCCTTGGCAGCACGTGAAGCCACGTCACGGGGAACGAGGTTACCGAAGGCGGGATAACGGCGCTCAAGATAGTAGTCACGATCCTCCTCGGGAATCTCGTAACCCTGCTTGGTGCCTGCCTGCAATGCCTTGGCATCCTCCAACTTCTTGGGAACCCAGATACGGCCATCGTTACGCAGAGACTCTGACATCAGAGTCAGCTTAGACTGCTTGTCGCCGTGAACAGGAATACAGGTGGGGTGAATCTGTACGTATGAGGGGTTGGCCATCATGGCACCCTTACGGTAGCACTGGATAGCAGCGGTACAGTTACAACCCATAGCGTTGGTAGAGAGGAAGTAAGCGTTACCGTAACCACCAGTAGCGATGACAACGGCGTTGGCAGAGAAGCGCTCCAGCTTACCGGTAACGAGGTTCTTGGCGATGATACCACGAGCACGACCGTCAACGATAACTACATCCTCCATCTCATAACGAGTGTAGAGCTTCACCTTACCAGCCTGAACCTGGCAAGAGAGTGAGCTGTAAGCACCGAGCAGAAGCTGCTGACCGGTCTGACCCTTAGCATAGAAGGTACGGCTTACCTGAGCACCACCGAATGAACGGTTGGCCAGCATACCACCGTACTCGCGAGCGAAGGGAACACCCTGTGCCACACACTGGTCGATGATGTTGTTGCTGACCTCAGCCAGACGGTATACGTTGGCCTCACGAGCACGATAGTCACCACCCTTTACGGTATCGTAGAACAGACGGTAAACTGAGTCACCATCGTTCTGATAGTTCTTGGCTGCGTTGATACCACCCTGTGCAGCGATAGAGTGTGCACGACGGGGGCTGTCCTGGATACAGAAGTTATATACGTTGAAGCCCATCTCACCGAGTGAGGCTGCTGCACTGGCACCAGCCAGACCGGTACCTACAACGATAACGTCGAGCTTCAGTTTGTTCTTAGGGTTAACCAGACGCTGATGTGCCTTATAGTTGGTCCACTTCTCAGCAACGGGTCCCTCGGGAATTCTTGAATTTATTGTCTTCATTTTTTAGTCGTTTAGTTGTTTGTCGTTTGGTCGTTTAAGAAAATCCTATCCGGCAAAACGACTGATTTCCTAATTTACTAAGTTTATTCTCCAAATTTTAATTAGCAACCGCCACAGCATGAAGATGCAGCCTCAGCAGCCTTGCAGCAGCCTTCGCTCATTGCTTCCTTGAAGTCGCCGGGAACATAACCCAGGCAGAAAGCAACAGCCACAGCTACAAACATAAGGATGACGAGAGTTGAATAGGCAGTGCTGATCATACGCCAACGCTTGAACCATACGTGACCGCTCCAACCCATGGTCTGCATAGAACTCCAGATACCATGGTTGAGGTGGCACCAGATAGCAGCCAACCATACAAGGTAGATACCGGTGTAGACATAACCGCAAATGGTTGTGGGCTGTGAAGGACAACCACCGTGGAAGGTGTTGACGATGTGGCGCACACCGTTGGTTGCCATGGCAGCAGCCTCGTTCTCTGCCAACTCAGCAAACATCATGTTGTACCAGAAGTTGTAGAGGTGCAGAATCATACCCAGGAGAACGATGACACCCAGAAGCAACATGTTCTGGCTGGTCCACTCTACCTTCTCGGGCTTGCTGGTCACGGCGTAACGGTCGTTACCACGAGCCTTGCGGTTCTGAAGGTTGAGCATGAAAGCAAAAATGAAATGCAAAGCTACCAGAACAGCCAGGCCGATGGTTGCTACAACAGCATACCAGTTGGCACCCAGGAACTCGCAAATCATGTTGTAGCCCTTAGCGCTGAAAAGAGCCACCACGTTCATTGACGCATGGAAGGTCAAGAACAGGACAAGCGCAATGCCGGTCAGAGACATTACCACTTTCCTACCAATAGATGATTTGATTAACCACATAGATGATTGAATTTAGTTAATAATTTATTTATTTGTTTTTTATTTGTTTTGTTCATTCAACAGTCACACACAAGCACATTTTCCATCAAAAATTCGCGCACGCGTAACTATAATTAGGTATATTTAGTGCAAAATTAAGTTTTTTTTGCGATTTGTACAAACAAAAAAGGCAATAGTTTCATTAAAAAGCATTACTTTTGTGATTAGAAACATAAAAAACATACAAAATGGAGCTAAATTTTGATGTCGTTGTAGTCGGAGCGGGACATGCCGGCTGTGAAGCTGCAGCTGCCAGTGCAAGAATGGGCGCTAAGACTTGTCTGGTGACAATGGACATGAACAAGATTGCACAAATGTCGTGCAACCCTGCTGTCGGAGGCATTGCCAAAGGACAAATTGTAAGGGAAATTGATGCACTGGGAGGACACATGGGCGAAGTGACAGACAAATGCTCCATACAGTTCAGAATGCTGAACCAGTCGAAGGGCCCTGCTATGTGGAGTCCGCGTGCCCAATGCGATCGTGGCAAGTTCATCTGGGCATGGAGAGAGATCTTGGAGAACACGCCGAATCTGTCCATATGGCAGGATCAAGTGAAGGAACTGCTAACAGAAACAATATATGCAGAAGAGGGAAAGCTGAACGAGAAACCCAAGGTGCGAGTGACAGGTGTCAGGACATACCTTGACGTAACCATAAAGGCTCGATGCGTGGTGATAACAGCGGGAACTTTTCTTAACGGACTGATGCACATAGGCCGCACGAAACTGGCAGGAGGAAGAACCGCCGAACCTCCTTCACTTTTGCTGACAGAATCCATTACTCAGCATGGCATCCGAGCAGGAAGAATGAAAACGGGTACTCCGGTACGAATAGACGGACGATCGGTAGACTTCAGCTTGATGACCGAACAACCTGGCGACGTAAGCAAGCATAAGTTTTCATACCTGGGTCCTGACAGACAGTTGCCACAGTTGCCATGCTGGATTTGCTTTACCAATCCTGAAGTACACGAGAAACTGAAGGAAGGACTTCCTGATTCTCCCCTATTCAACGGCCAAATACAAAGTATCGGACCACGTTACTGTCCAAGCATTGAGACCAAACTTGTAACATTTGCTGACAAAGATCAGCACCAGCTGTTCTTGGAACCTGAAGGTGAGAATACACAGGAGTATTATCTGAATGGATTCTCATCTTCGCTGCCCATCGACATACAGATGGAAGCGCTAAGAAAGATTCCCGCATTCAGGAACCTACAAATCTACCGACCAGGTTACGCCATCGAATACGACTACTTCGATCCGCAACAACTGTTCGCTTCACTCGAATCAAAAATTGTGGAAGGATTATTCTTTGCAGGTCAGGTTAATGGTACCACTGGATATGAGGAAGCTGGCGGACAAGGCATTGTAGCAGGTACAAATGCAGCACTAAAAGCATCTGATAGTCAACCATTTATAATGCATCGAGACGAATCATACATTGGTGTACTGATTGATGATTTGGTAACGAAAGGCGTTGACGAACCATACCGAATGTTCACTTCGCGTGCCGAATACCGTATCTTGTTGCGACAAGACAATGCCGATGCAAGACTCACCGAGAGAGCATACAATTTAGGTATTGCCAATGAAACAAGAATGAAGGCTTGGACAGAGAAGGATGAACAGATAAATCGTCTACTCACATTTGCAAGAGAATTCTCGGTGAAAGCAAACTTGATTAACGACACATTGACTCAGATTGGTGAGAAACCACTCAGCAAGGGGTGCAAACTGATTGACATTCTTTCTCGTCCACTGGTAACGATAGACAAACTATCAGATAGCATCAACAAACTAAAGGAAACGATAGATCAGATCCCAAATAGACGTGAAGAGATAATTGAGGCAGCAGAAATACAGATCAAGTATAGCGGTTATATAGAAAGAGAAAGAAGTCAGGCGGAAAAGATGCAAAGACTGGAATCAATAAAGATTCATGGTCGCTTTGATTACGCTAACCTTCATCCACTTTCTACTGAAGCAAGGCAGAAGCTGGAGAAAATACAACCGGAAACGATTGGTCAAGCTAGCAGAATACCTGGAGTTTCTCCCAGCGATATCAACGTACTGCTAGTACTGATGAACAGATAGAAGAAAGCACGGTGTCAAAACAAAGAACGACGAACGAAAAAAGGTGCTAGACGCAATGAAGCAGAACACTAGAAAGTCAAACCATTGACACTCAATGTTCCACGCGTAACATTTCTGATTCTGCGATAAAAATAGAGAAAAACAAAACTAACAAATAAACAAAATGAATAACGAAACACTTTTAAAGAACCTGCGAAACGTTCCAGACTTCCCTATTAAAGGAATACAGTTTAAAGACGTATCAACCCTATTCAAGAACCCTGAGTGCATCAACATCATGGTGGATGAACTGTATGAAATGTACAAAGACAAAGGCATCACCAAGGTAGTGGGTATAGAGAGCAGAGGATTTGTTATTGGAGCCATACTGGCCTACAAACTAGGTGCAGGCTTCGTGATGTGCAGAAAACCAGGAAAGTTGCCAGCTGACACAAAAAAGGTAAGTTACAAGAAGGAATACGGCACCGATACTATCGAGATACATACCGACGCAATAAACGAAGATGACGTAGTTCTGCTCCACGACGATCTACTGGCCACAGGTGGTTCAATGGCTGCAGCATACAATCTGGTACAGGCATTCAACCCAAAGAAGGCTTACATCAACTTCATCATCGAACTAACAATCGAGGGACTGAACGGACGAGCAGCCTTCAGCGAGGATACAGACATTACAACACTGATAAAAATTTGAAAATAGGGAATTAAGCGATTATATAACGAAATGTATAAACGCTTAATTCCTTAAACGACTAGACAACAAGTCTACCAAACGACTAAACAACTAGTCCACTAAACGACTAGTCTACCAAACGACTAAACAGTACAAGTTGAAGACGATGAGCACGCAGAAAGAAAAAGAGGATTTGCGCACATATTTGATGGGGATTGTACACAATCTCCCTGAGAGCCCTGGCTGTTATCAGTATCTGGATGACAGTGGGACAATTATATATGTAGGAAAAGCAAAGAATCTTAAAAGGCGTGTATCATCGTATTTCAACAAAACACAGGACAACCTTAAAACAAGAATTCTAGTCAGCAAGATCAGAGATATTAAATATGTAGTTCTGAATTCAGAAACTGATGCATTGCTACTTGAAAACAATCTAATCAAGAAACACAATCCTCGTTACAACATATTGCTGAAAGATGGAAAAACATACCCAAGCATAGTCGTAACGAATGAGTATCTGCCCAAGATACACATGACAAGGAAGATTGTGAAGGGATATGGCACATACTTTGGTCCATACAGTCACATACCCACTCTATACGGATTACTAGAGCTTATAAACAACCTCTACCCTCTTAGACGTTGCAATGACAGAATTTCAAAAGAAAGCGTTGAGGCTGGAAAGCATAAAGAGTGTCTGGAATATCACATAAAAAACTGCAAAGCTCCTTGCATTGCAAAACAGAGTCACGAAGATTACATCCAGAACATTGAGGAAGCAAAACAGATTCTTAAAGGAAACACATCCGAACTGCAAAGAAAACTGCTAGAGCAGATAAAGGCACATGCAGAACGTATGGAGTTTGAAGAAGCGGAAATCTTGAAGAAGAAATACTTGATGCTTGATAACTACCAAAGCAAGAGTGAAGTAGTAAGCAGGACCATTAACAACATAGATGTATTCAACATCGAGGACAGCGACAAGGTTGCCTACATCAACTACATGCATGTAGCAAATGGCTGCATTGTAAGAGCCTATACATTCGAATACGCCAAGCGCATAGAGGAGAGCATAGAAGACCTTTTAGTTGCAGGAATTGTTGAAATGCGAAATCGTTATGGTAATGAAAGTAAGGAAGTTATACTACCGTTCCCCGTGGAACAATTAGACCTTTACTCTAACGTGATCGTACCACAGAAGGGAGACAAGAAGAAGCTGTTAGACCTGTCTAAGCTGAACGTAATGCAGTACAAGAAGGATAGAATAAAGCAAAGCGACAAACTGAATCCAGAGCAGAAAAGTGTGCGCTTGCTGAAGGAACTACAAGACGCCTTGAAGCTCCCCACCCTACCCTTGCAGATTGAATGTTTTGACAACTCGAACATATCAGGCACAGATGCTGTAGCTGCATGCGTGGTATTCATAAAAGGAAAACCGAGCAAGAACGACTACCGAAAATACAACATAAAAACAGTAGTTGGACCTGACGACTATGCATCCATGAAAGAGGTTGTAAGAAGACGATACACACGACTTCTGGAAGAAGAAAAGCAACTACCTAACCTAATCATTGCGGATGGCGGTAAAGGACAAATGGAAGTGATAAGAGAAGTAATAGTAGACGAATTGCACTTAGATATTCCTATTGCGGGTTTGGCAAAAAACGACAAACATAGAACAAATGAACTGCTCTATGGATTCCCACAACAAACTATTGGACTAAAAACTGACAGCGCATTATTCCACTTATTAACGCACATACAAGACGAGGTACACCGGTTTGCAATTACATTCCATAGAGACAAGAGATCGAAACACCAGATAGCATCAGAACTGGACAGCATACCAGGAATTGGTCCTAAGACAAAAGAAATACTACTTAAGGCATTCAAGAGCATAAAACGCATCAAAGAAGCCACGTTGGAAGATATAAGTGCTGTAATAGGCGAAAAGAAAGCTGAAATAATAAAGAATAATCTGATATGAGAGTTGTAATACAAAGAGTAAAACATGCTTCAGTAACCATAGAAGGAAAACTGAAAAGCCAGATAGCACAAGGATACCTTATATTATTAGGTATAGAAGAAGCAGATAATACAGAGGATATTGAATGGCTGGGCAGAAAGATACAAGGACTTCGAGTGTTTGATGACGAAAACGGAGTAATGAACCGATCTATCATAGACATAGACGGTGAGATACTGGTAGTAAGCCAATTCACATTGATGGCATCCTATAAAAAAGGTAACCGACCCAGTTATATAAGAGCAGCAGGACACGCTACAGCCATTCCTCTTTACGAAGAGTTCTGCAAAAAACTAGAAGAACTAATAAATAAAGAGGTTAAAACAGGGGAATTTGGGGCGGATATGAAGGTTGAACTGCTTAATGACGGTCCTGTAACTATCTGCATGGATACTAAAAACAAGGAATAGTTAGTTCAATTCATAATTCATAATTAAGAAATAATAATTAAGAATTAATGAGAAAAATAAGTTCAATTTGAGGGAAGAAAGAGGGTAAATATAAAGATAATAATAACTTAATTTTAAATACAATGAACAAGTACGAAGAAGTGTTGAGTCAGTACAATACTCAACTGAACGATGAGAAAATTAAGGCTGAAGTGGCCAAGATTATCGAGAAGAGAGTGCCCGAAAACGACACTCTGGCGGTTAAGAAGTTCTTGATGGGAAGCGTTGAGCTAACCACACTGAAAACCACCGACAGCGAAGAAAGTGTATTGGCATTTACCGAAAAAGTGAACCAATTTGAAGATGCTTATCCCGATCTTCCACACGTTGCAACTATTTGCGTTTACCCTTGCTACGCTGGCATCGTAAGCCAGAGTCTAGAGGTTGAAGGAGTAGAAATTGCTTGTGTTTCAGGCAGTTTCCCCTCGTCACAAGCACTGCTCGAGGTCAAGGTTGCTGAGACAGCCTTGGCAGTAAAGGATGGAGCAACTGAGATTGATATCGTAATGAGTGTAGGAAAGTTCTTAAGCACTGATTATGAGACAGTTTGCGATGAGATAAGCGAACTGAAGGCTGTTTGCGGTGACAAGAAGATGAAGGTAATTCTGGAGACAGGACTCCTTGGATCGGCTGAAAACATTAAGAAAGCATCTATCCTGGCTATGTATGCAGGAGCCGATTACATCAAGACCAGTACCGGAAAGGAGAAGCCCGCAGCTACGCCCGAAGCAGCTTACGTAATGTGCCAGGCCATCAAGGAATATTACGATAAGACGGGCATTCAGATTGGCTTCAAGCCTGCTGGTGGCCTCAACACCGTACACGATGCTTTGGTATACTACACTATCGTGAAAGAGGTGCTCGGCGAGAAATGGCTCACCAACCAATGGTTGCGCCTTGGCACAAGTAGATTGGCAAACCTCTTGCTGAGCGAAGTAGTGGGTGAAGAGACCAAGTTCTTCTAATAAAGAATAAGGAGACACGAAAAGGGAAGAGGTGGAGCGATAGACAAGAAAACACTATCACTCCCCTACCCCACCTCACTTTTTGCCCATTTTGCGTGAATTATTTCGTCCCGTTGTGCAAGAAGAAAAGAAATAAACGATTCTCACGAAGGCAGAACAAAGCATAATATACTGAATGACAAACTACTAAGCGGTAAAATCTTTGTACGGCAAAAAACCTCAAAGAAATCGGAAAGAACGAAAAAAGGCCAAAAAACGGACGAAAAAGGAAAAGACAAGCAAAAAACATGCGAAAAGAGGAAGAAACGACCTCTACAACAAGAAAAGAGGAAGAAACAACCTTCACAATAAGAAAAGAGAAACAGATAACCCATTTTAAACAAAAAGCATAATCTATGAAAAAGTATGCAATCCTAGCCTTCACAATCATAATGTGCCTGATGAGCACATCGTGTGTGGTGAGCAAGAAGAAATACGAAGAACTGGACGGCCGTTACTGGTCGACGGTTTTCGCACGCGACAGTTTGGGCAAACTGCTCAACCTGTCCCGAAAGCAATGCGACGGTTTGCTGAACGACACAGCCAACCTAGGTACAACACTTCGCAACTATAAGGCATTGCTCAACTCGAACCTAAGCGAGAATGAGAAACTCAACAAACAGCTTGCACTCAAGAAGCAGGAGTTGGACGAGCGAGAGAGAACCATTGGCGAGATGCAGAAAGTCATTGACGAACAGAACGCCAAGGTGAAACAGCTCTTCGACAACGTGAAAAATGCTTTGCTAGGCTTCAACAGCGACCAGTTGACAGTGCGCGAAGAAGGAGGCAAGATATACGTTGCTATGTCAGATAAATTACTATTCCAATCGGGCAAGGCAGAAGTAAACGATACGGGTAAGGAAGCATTGGGTAAGTTGGCCGAAGTGCTGAATACACAGACAGAAATAGATGTTTACATCGAAGGCCACACCGACAGTATTCCCATCAAGACAGCAGTATTCAAGGATAACTGGGATCTGAGCGTGATACGTGCTACGAGCGTAGTGCGCATATTGACACAGACTTATGGTGTCAATCCGTTGCAGATACAGCCATGTGGAAGAGGTGAGTTCAAGCCTGTTGACACGAACAGCACACCCGAGGGAAGAGCCAGGAACAGACGTACAGAAATCATTATGGCTCCCCGTCTTGACAAGCTGTACGAGATGTTGAAAAACTAATGATTACGGCGAACGGCAAGACGCGCAAATTCGCACAAAGCGTCTGTAAACTCAGACTTAGGAAGTAAAGATATTTGTTCGATTGCCAGTTCAGAGTAACGCACCATTTCCTGCGTTGCATACTGCAATCCGCCCTGCTCCACGGTAAAGGAAACCAGTTCCTTTATCTCCTCGGCAGAAGCCTCACAACGACGAACCCTGAGTGCTATATCCAGCATTCGGGGTTTGTTGTTTTCAGGCGCTCCTACCACTATCTCGTCGAAGTCCAACTCTTCCCCACCCTTCACTGTACCATTTGTCGTGCAGACACAGCTATCGTTAGTCCCTACAGCATCCCCCTTCAACTGGTTCAGCGCATAAATGGCAGGCAAGGTCAGCTTACCCTCCTTCATATCGTTTCCAGTAGGCTTACCAAGCGCCTCGTCCCCCTCATAATCCAGTATGTCGTCGCGTATCTGGAAGGCAATACCCACGTATTCGCCAAACAATCGCAACGCCTCCTGCTGTTCCCTTGTAGCGCCTCCCAACAGTGCGCCAATTTGAGCGCTGGTGCTGAACAAAACCGCCGTCTTACGCCTTATCACATCGTAATAGACACTCTCCTCTACCCTATCGGAATCGAGCGTGTAGAGCTGCAGTAACTCGCCGTCCGAAAGCATCTCGGTGACCTTGGCTATAAGGTCGACAACTTCCAGGTTACCGGTGCCCGACGAATGATACAGAGAACGAGCTAGTAGATAGTCGCCCACAAGAACTGCCGCCTGTGGCGACATAAGCTTGTTGACCGATACCTGACCACGACGCATATCGCTCTCATCCACGATGTCGTCGTGCACAAGACTGGCTGTATGCACCAGTTCGATGCCTACCGAGGCATGCAGTACAGCCTCGTCGACAGCACCGAAACAACGTGCAGCCAACAAGGTGACGATAGGTCTGAGACGCTTGCCTTGACGCTTGCGTATATGTTGCAAAGCCAGATGCAATAAAGGATTCTGGTGCGTGAAATCCTTCTCGTAGAAGGAAAGATAGCGCTCCAAATCCTGTTCTATAGGCTTGCGAATAAGCGTCAGTTGGTCCATACTTGCAGATTATTTTCTTGGTTTTCTGTGCAAAATTACACAAAAATTTCATTAAATCGTATTTTTTACTTAATTTTGATGCGAAAAATGAATCAATGTCCCGTTCGGAACGCCATGCCCACCCAATAGCGAAGCCGAACGAGACTCTCCATCCACATATAATTAATAATATGGACAAACTGTTTCTGCTCGATGCCTACGCACTCATCTACCGTGCCTACTACGCTTTCATAAAGAACCCTCGCATCAACTCGAAGGGCGAGAACACATCGGCCATTCTGGGCTTTGTCAACACCCTTGAAGAGGTGCTGCAGAAGGAGCACCCCACCCACATCGGTGTGGCTTTCGACCCCCACGGAGGCACGTTCCGCCACGAGAAGTACCCCGCCTACAAGGCACAGCGCGAAGAGACGCCCGAGGCCATACGCTTTGCCGTGCCGAAGATAAAGGAACTGCTGACTGCCTACCGCATTCCAGTGCTCGAAGTGCAGGGCTTTGAGGCCGACGACGTCATCGGTGCACTGGCCCATCAAGCCGATCTAAAGGGCATCGAGACCTATATGATGACGCCCGACAAGGACTACGGACAGTTGGTGACGGAGAACGTGAAGATGTACAAACCTGCACACGGATCGGGCGACGCCGAGATATGGGGCACGAACGAGGTATGCGAGAAATGGGACATTGATAATCCCATACAGGTCATCGACCTGTTGGGATTGATGGGCGACTCGTCGGATAACTTCCCCGGTTGCCCCGGCGTAGGTGGAAAGACCGCATCGAAGCTCATCCGTCAGTTCGGCAGTATAGAGTCTCTGCTGGAAAGAACCAGCGAACTGAAGGGTGCCATGAAGACAAAGGTGGAGGAGCACATTGAAGACATAAAGATAAGCAAGTGGCTGGCAACCATACGATTGGACGTTCCCATCACACTCGACATGGAGGACTTGAAAGCCGAAGAACCCGACATGGACAACCTGATAAAGTTGTTCCAGGAACTGGAGTTCAACCATCTGTTGAAGAAGAAGAATCCCGCCTTTGCCTCAGCTCAAGGCAATGAGTCGCAAACTGCCAACGCAAGCAAGAGAAAGACGAAGAAAGACAAGGTGCCCGAGGGACAAATGGACATGTTCAGCATGTTCGATGCAGTCGACAACAATAGCACTCCAAGCAGCAATGGCACAGCCTCACAGACTTCGGCAGTGAGCGACACAAGTACAAGCACCCTAACGGTCACCCTCACGCCAGAGGCGATGAGTGAGGGTAGTGCACTTGTATACAAGACGTACAAAGACTGCAATGTCGACTACCAACTTGTCGACACTACCGAGAAACGACAGGCATTGATAGCGTTGCTGAAGGATGCCAAGGAAATCTGCCTCGACACCGAGACAACAAACATCAACCCACTGAAAGCCAAGCTTGTAGGCATCAGCTTTGCCATAAAGACACAGCAGGCATTCTACGTACCTATCACCCAGGATTCTATCATCGAGGAGTTCCGCAGCATCTACGAGAATGAAGAGACGCTGAAGATTGGTCAGAACCTGAAATACGACCTCACCGTGCTGGCCAACTACGGCATACATCTCAGCGGTCGCATGTTCGACACCATGATAGCCCACTACCTGCTGCACCCCGAGATGAAGCACGGCATGGACTATCTGGCTGCCGCCTATCTGGGTTACCAAACCATCCACATCGACGAACTCATCGGCAAGAAGGAGAAGGGCAAGAAACAAAAGACGATGGACGAGCTCACACCCGAGGAGGTGTACGTCTATGCCAGCGAGGATGCCGACATCACCCTGCAACTGAAGCAACTATTTGAACCTCAGCTGGAAGAGGGTGGGGTAGAGCGCCTTTTCTGGGACATCGAGATGCCCTTGATGCCCGTACTGGCCATGATGGAACGCGAGGGCGTGAAGCTGGACACCGAGTCGCTGAAGGAGACATCGGTGCTCTTCACCGAGAAGATGAACGAACTGGAGACGGAGATACAACAACTGGCAGGCATGGAGTTCAACGTGGCTTCGCCCAAACAGGTAGGTGAAGTACTGTTCGAACACCTGAAACTGAACAGCAAGGCCAAGAAGACCAAGACGGGGCAGTACGCTACAAGCGAGGAGGTGCTGGAGGCCATCAGAGGCAAGCACCCCATCGTAGAGAAGATATTGGAACACAGAGGCTTGAAGAAGCTATTGGGCACGTATATCGATGCCCTTCCACTGCTTATCAGCGAGCAGAGCGGACACATCCACACGTCGTTCAACCAGGCCGTAACCACCACCGGACGCCTGTCGAGCAGCGACCCCAACCTGCAGAATATCCCCGTGCGCGATGCCGCCGGCAAGGAGGTGCGCAAGGCATTCATTGCCGACGAGGGAGAGGAGTTCTTCTCGGCCGACTACAGTCAGATCGAGCTGCGACTGATGGCTCATCTGAGTGGCGACGAAAACCTTATCGAGGCGTTCCGCGAGGGGCATGACATCCATGCTGCCACAGCGGCCAAGATATACAAGAAAACCATCGAGGAGGTTACACGCGAGGAGCGTAGCCGTGCCAAGACGGCCAATTTCGGCATTATATACGGCATCTCAGCCTTCGGATTGGCCGAGCGAATGGGTGTGAGCCGCACCGAGGCAAAACAGCTCATAGACGAGTATTTCAACACCTATCCAGGCGTGAAGCAATATATGGACGAGAGCATCGAGAAAGCACGTCAGAAAGGCTATACCGAGACCCTCTTCGGTCGCCGTTGCTATCTGCCAGACATCAACTCCAACAACTCCATCGTGCGTGGCTATGCCGAGCGCAATGCCATCAACGCCCCCATCCAGGGCACGGCAGCCGACATCATCAAGATTGCCATGGTGCGCGTAGCGCGTCGCATGAAGGCAGAGGGCCTCAAGAGCAAGATGATACTGCAGGTGCATGACGAACTCAACTTCAGTGTCCTGCCCAGCGAAAAGGAACAGCTGCAACGCCTCGTAGTGGAGGAGATGGAAGCTGCCGCACAACTCTCCGTGCCCCTTCGTGCCGACTGCGGATGGGGCAAGAACTGGTTGGAAGCACACTAGTAGTCTGTAAAGTCTAAAAGTTGACAAAAAACAACAGTCTTTTGCATCTTCAAAACGTCGTAAAATAAATCATATTAACTTTTTAAATATCAAT
>JAGHUS010000015.1 GCA_018064685.1 Bacteroidales bacterium
CAAAAAAATACGCACTCCTGCAACTTTTTAACTATATATTATTCAATTATTTACAGATATTTTTTTACTTGTTTTTCTGCACCCAAATTGGTGAAGAACCTCCGCGAAGCGAAAATCAAATCCGTTTACTCGAAAAACTCTTATAACTCACTATAGTCCTGTCACTTCGTGCATTAATTCAAGATTTTAACGGGACACTAATGACTTCATAGACAAATAAATTAAAGAACACATTTCACCCTGTCCTAATTGGTTTGTTTCCCTTTCGGACTAGTGCTTTCGCTTGATGAATTGTGTTCTTTCAACGCCTCTTCCGGCGGTTTGTAAAGTCTATGTCATTGTTTGTTTTCAGGTGTATCGTGTGCAAAGGTAGGATTTATATTCCAACATTCCAAACTGTTTAGGGGATTAGTTATGTTTTTCTGCGACAACTTCTTCAGTGGTCATTGCTTCTTCTGCTGTTAAGCGGTTGAGACATAGACAAGAAGAAAGGCTCCCGATTGGGAGCCTTAGTATTCTGGGTATGAAATAAGTATGAAAGAATCTACGTGGTCTGATTTTAATTTATTGAAATCAATCCCTTTATACATATTTTGTAATTTTTCTAACAAATTTACTTCTGTCCTTACAGTTCCGTCTGCATCCATGCGAATTTTCATAAAAACTTCCTTCTTGTAAGGTTCCGGCAGATTTTCTATCCTTTTCTGAATTTCTGGCATCAATCGCCCCATAGCAGCCCCCAAGGATATATTTCCTTCTAGGCTATATTCTTGTATCCTGATAACAGTGTTGGGATTTATATTTTGTACTTTTTTGTATCCTAATAGGCTTGCTACAAACATATGGTATGCGGAATAAAGATACATATGATATTTTTCCACATCAGCACACTTTGAATCATAATAGTGAATCAATGTAAGGATTTCGCTAATCTTTCTTTGAACATCAAGAATAAGAAGTTTTTTCGAAGTAGAAGCAATTATGCGATACAGAATCAGTACTGTTACAGCAATAATAATTATAGGAACAATGGCTCTCATATTTCTTTTTTTTGCAAATATACAGTTTTTCCGTCTTTTCATTATTATATATATGGATATATCTTTGCAAAAAAGTTCAATTTGCAATGCCAAAGACCGATTATCACCTCCATCTAACAGGCGAACAAGGCATTCATAATCTTGACTGAATGTCAAGACGTGCCGTAGTGAGGGGAGGCCAGTGCTCTGGCCGACGGGGGGGCGAAGCCTGTCAGTGGATATGACTTCGACCGCAGCTATGTGGACTACATCCTCGGACAGAACAAGGACAAGGAAGTCAATGTTCTGATAGATAGTCTCGGTGGTTCCCTCGCCACCGCTCTCAGTATTGCCAGTGCCTTCCGCCGCTCTGCATCTCCGTAGAATGATGCTTCGCACAAAGTGTAGAAGAACCATGGCAACGTCAATGTGCACTTCGTAGGCATGAATGCTTCTGCTGCCGATCAGCAACGAAGGAGATGCTTGCAACAAGCAAGAACCATCGCTTCACTCGGTGCCAAGCATGTAAGCATGGACGCAAGCCCCATGTACCTGGCCCACAAGTGCAGCACGTCCTTCTTCGAGTGGGGCTCGCTCAACTCTGTTCAGCTTCAGAAACTCAAAGAATCCAAGCTGCTTGAGCTCTGCCGAGTGCAGCCATGCTAAGGCGATAGCCAATCTGGGAGCAATCTCTGGCGATGTTCAGTTTGGCCATTTACTTTGCAGTAATCAACAATTTCTTGAAAATTAGAAGAAAAATTGCAGAAAAGCTTGTTATTTCAAAAGATATGTTGTAATTTTGCATTGTCAGAAAGTCGTCGGTGGGCGCGATTACATCAAGCTGGACCTTTCTGAATGCTAATATTTATGGATTGGGGTGTCCCCGGTTGGAAAAGGGTTGCATGGCAACTCTTTTTTTATGCTTATAGTTAGATTCTTATTCCAAACATATACTCGTAGATGGTTCTGCAGGTTTTATGGGAAGCTATGACTTCATCAGCGATGTTGTCAATCATTCCCTCTGCAAGCACAATGCTCAGAACGAGATGATGTTGCACGCCTGTATGTGTCTTCTACTGTCGGTTTGATATTAGGACTTTATTGAATATTGAAGTGTTTGGTTTTCGTTACATCCACAATGCTAAGTGATGGAACGAAACTCCAGTGCCTATATGGTGAAGTCCACCTTTCCTTAATGTTTGTATAAGACGTACTGACTCCTACATTGAAATTAGGACGTAGCTGACGAATGTGGGCATTGATATGTTTGTAAAGTTTCTCTTTCGCTATCGTACGTTTACCACGGAATCTGGACCCCGGAATCTTTACTTTGTGCTTGTTGTTCAAGCGGAAGTCCATCGAACCAAGAATGATGTCCATAACCTGAAGTGGTAAGTGTTTCTTCGAATCTACCTCTGCAATGTTCTCCCTCTTGATTGATATTTTAGCCTTCTCAAAGTCAGAATCATGAGACAAGCCTACAACAAATTGTTTGAATCTCTCTTTCTCTTCGCCATCCATAGGAATATCATCCAGGAAAAGATGAACGTCGATTTTTCTGTTCGATTCGTTGCTATACTGAAGTCCAAATGAGTGTTTGATGAACTGATAGTATAACTTTAAATACTCATCGTGCTTACTCTCTTGTCCTAAGGCTGCAAGCGAAACATTCTTATTGTGTCTGAAGAAGATACGAATTTTAACAAGATCTCTCTCCAACAGAGAAAATAACATATCAACAATCTTTTTGTAGGTCTCAAGGTGATATTCACTAACCTTCTGCCACTTTACCTCTTGAGTGATGCCAAGATTTTCGAAAGTTTTGGAGATTATACTCATGACCTTTCGATAATCTGTTGAACGGATAAGAATGCCACCATAGAAATTCGAATAGAACTCTCCATGTTTTTCGCTCTCATCACACCATATGTAATATGCCTGCTCGTTGCCATTATCTTTCTGTTAAACACAAAAATAGCCCCGCTGAATCTACATTAAGAACTACGCGAACGTAGCCGTTCGATTGCAGAAGGGCTATTTTTATGTTGCAAATATACATACTTTACGCCATTTGACCAAATTTTATATACATTTTCTTACTATTGTATGTCAAATAACATAAAATATGAAGCCATACACACCATTCTCAACTTCATCATTCCATGTCTTTTTTACGCGCCGAAACAACTTCTACCTTTGCAGCAAAAAACAACATTATGAAGTTATCAGAGCACTTTCAGTTGACAGAGTTCACTCGCTCAGCGACCGCCTCTGCCCGTAAGATTGACAACACACCGAACGACGCTGTGCTGGCCAATCTCAAAAATCTTGTTACTAAGGTGTTGGAGCCTTTACGCCAATGGTATGGCAAGCCCATAACCATCGGCTCAGGCTATCGCTGCAAGGCTCTCAACACTGCCGTGGGTGGTGTCAAGAACAGCCAGCACATGACCGGAGAAGCTGCTGATCTTCAGGTGACACTGAACGTCAGCAAGTCTGATCCTGCTGCGTATAATGCTGAGTTGCGCCGTCTGTATGACTACATCCGTCATAATCTACCTCATGACCAGGTGATTATGGAGCGTAACACGCCTACGAGCAAAACATACTGGATTCATGTGAGCTGTAAACGTGACATCTCTAAGAATCGAAAGCAAGGGATTCCCGAACTGGTGAAATATAAGGTTTAGAGTGTAGAGTTTAGAGTTCAGTGTGTAGAGTAGTTATAAAGTGTAAAGTTGCAGAGTTGTACAGTTCTGGCAGTCCTCTTATTTACTCTAAACTAAATCAACTGCTCTACACTAAATCAACTACTCTAAACTCTACACTCTACACTATCCTCGCGACCCTGTCTTTTCCTTCCACTCCTACCTGTACTATCTTTGCACGAAAATAACAACCTCATATCAGCAACCCCTTTCTGCATCCGCACCTATGGCCGCACCGAGCTGGCCCTGCTCTACATCCCCACCTCACGCCCTCCTCTGCATAGCGTGTCCTCCGCAGTTGGATCAACATCAATCCACCTCTCCGCCGCCAGCTCAAACACCTTGGCCTCAAACCCACCACACGCCGCTACACCCCCGCCATGGTCAGTGCCATCGTCCAATATCTTGGCGAACCATGAATCCCTAATTTCTAAAATGATAATTGCAATTTATCACAAATTGTCATAGGTTTTAGGCTCTTACTTACTAACAATTCAAAAAAAAAATGTATCTTTGCGCGTGAATATATTTAATACATTAGGAACGCGCACATGGCAGATACCAGAGAACCACAAATCAGAAGACAAGTTATTGACCGTTGTCTGAGCAGCGGAAGAGGCTATAGTGTCATGCAATTGATGAAGGAGTGCAACAAAGCATTGGTTGCGCATGGACATCTACCGGTATCTGTCCCCAATACCATTCGCGCAGACCTCAGATGCATTGACGAGCAGTACGAGACTGCCAACCGTACTGGCAAAATGAATGCAGACGGCTATGTCATCATCGACGTCGAGCATTCTGGCCGTAACAAATATTATCGATACTGGAAAGAGGGTTTCTCTATCTACCATTCCGAGCTCAACAGCGAGGAGATAGCCGGTCTTGCTCAGGCTGTCAACATCCTCAGTCATTTTCAGGGCATGCCCAACTTCGAGTGGGTTGACGAGATGGCAAGCCGATTTCAGGACTATACGGGTATGATTGGCGAACCGGCCACCGTAGTAAGCTTTGACGAAAATCCTGACCTCGTTGGTAAGGATCATTTCACCCGTCTCTTCAATGCCATCTGCACAGAGACTCCCCTTGTCATTACCTATCGCAACTTCCGCACAAACGAAGACCGGAAGCTTGTCGTACATCCTTACTATTTGAAGCAGTATAACAAGCGTTGGTTTATGTTCGGATGGAACGAGACTGAAGGTTTCCTTGCCAGTTATGCCTTCGATCGCATCATTGAGATTGAAACGTCTCACAACGACTTCATACCCAACGACAGCTTTGTTCCCGAAGATTACTTTGAGGAGATGGTAGGTGTGTCACGCTACTTGAATTCCGAATCTACAAAAGTCACTCTTTGGGTAAACGCCACATCCTGGCCATACATTAAGACCAAGCCACTCCATGGCACACAGCGCATTGTCGAAGAGACCCCAGAGGGTGCTACCATTTCGATTGACGTCATCCTGAATTACGAGTTGGAACAGCTTATTCTCAGTTATGGTGAGGCCGTCAAGGTTATTTCACCCGTGTCATTCCGAGACAAAATGAAGCAGAGAGTTGAGAAAATGCTGCTGAACTACAATTAATGGAAGTAAACCGCTATGGCAAATATAACAGAACAGAATATAAACTTCGAGGCACTTGTCTCACAGATACAGAGCACGAACGAAGCGTTGCAGAACAATGCCCGCCTCGTCATCAACCGTCATGTCACAGCCAAGGCATGGCTCACGGGATATTACATCGTTGAGTATGAACAGTACGGAAGCGACAGAGCGAAGTATGGAGAGAAACTTCTTCCTGAGTTGTCAAATCGACTTGGGAAACGCAATTTCAGTGTGACGAACCTAAAAATATACAGGCAGTTCTATCTCATATATCCAACACTAATATCGGAAATAGGAAAGTTCTTGATGTCATACATGCCAATTGGTCAATCACTGACTGACCAATTACAACTCCCTGTAAACCACCTAATTGAAAAAAGTCAGTCACTGACTGACCAATTCCCCTCAATTAGGCAATCACCGATTGCCCAATTCAAAGGCGTTTCCCCCGACAAACTCTTCAACCGCCTTTCCTTCACCCATCTGGCAGCCATTCTCCCATGCAAGGATCCTCTCCAGCGTGCCTTCTACGAGACCATGGCAATACGTGGCACGTGGAGCGTACGCGAACTCCAGCGACAGATAGACAGCAACTACTACGAGCGTAGCGGTTGGAGCCAGAAGCCAGAGCAACTGGCTGACCTCGTGGATGGTAAGGCAGAACAGCAGTCACTTGCTCTCGACATCAAATCGCCATTTGCATTCGAGTTCCTGGGCTTGCAGGCAAAGGACGTGATCGAAGAGTCCGACCTCGAAACTGCTCTGCTCAATCATCTTCAGGATTTCATCCTTGAACTTGGCATGGGCTTTTGCTTTGAGGAGCGCCAGAAGAAGATGCTCATCGACGACCGCTATTTCTGGGCAGACCTCGTCTTCTACCACCGCATCCTAAAGCGCCATGTCATCATCGAACTCAAAGCCAACCGACTCGACTATGCCGACACAGCACAGCTGAAGATGTACCTTGCCTACTATCGCAAGAACATCATGCAGCCCGACGACAATCCGCCTGTCGGCATCCTCATGTGTTCCGAGGTTGGTCAGGAGATGGCAGAATACATGCTCCTCGACACAAATGAGGACATCTTCATCTCTAAATACGAGCTCAACATTCCTTCCAAGGAACGTATGACCGAGTTCCTGCGCAAGGAAAACGAGGGAATAAACAAAGAATTTTAAATAGGTGCAGCAAGATTGAACCAATCCATTCGTACCTTTGCAACGTCAAACAAGAGAAATAATTAATCTATGATAACCGGAGAAAACAAGAATAAGATTGACCAAATCTGGAATGTACTTTTCGCGAATGGTATTAACAATCCCATTCTCGTAGTGGAGCAATTGACCTATCTGCTCTTCATCAAGATGCTCGATGATAAGCAGCTTGAAGAGGAGAACCTGATGAACATGGGCTTCGGTACGCTGAATGACCCTGTCTTCACTCCCGAAAACGAACACCTGCGTTGGCATGTGTTCTGTGAGACTTCGGCTGAGAACATGTTCCGTACCGTGCGCGACGAGGTGTTCCCTTTCATCAAGCAGATAGGTGGCAAGAACTCGGCATACGCTCAGTACATTCAGGATGCCCGTCTTGAAATCTCCTACCCCAACATCCTGCAGTCGGTTGTTGATGGCTTCAACACCCTCAACCTGGAGGATGAGCATGCCATGGGCGACATTTATGAGTACATCCTTGACAAGATGGCTGCCAACGGTAACAGTGGGCAGTTCCGTACACCTCCCCATATCATCAAGATGATGGTGGAGCTGATGGCACCTACCACGGAGGATATCGTATGCGACCCCGCTATGGGTACCGCAGGCTTCCTTGTCGAGACAGCCACTTACTTGAAGGAGTATTGTCGTGAGCAGCTCATGGATCCTCAGGCACAGGAGCGTTTCCGCACCACGATGTTCAACGGCTTTGATACCGACCCCACCATGATGCGCATTGGCTCCATGCACCTAATGCTGAATGGTGTGGTGAACCCCAACATCCATCGTCGTGACTCGCTCTCCATCAACAACAACGATGAGCAGCTCTATACACTGACGCTTGCAAATCCTCCTTTTGCCGGCAGCGTGGATGCCGGCAGCATCCATCCCTCTCTGACTCGCGTCACCAAGACTCGCAAGACGGAGCTCCTCTTCCTCGCTCAGTTCCTTCGTGGACTGAAGCTTGGTGGACGCTGTGCAAGCATCGTGCCTGATGGCGTGCTGTTTGGCAGCAGCAACGCCCATGTGGCACTTCGCAAGGAGCTGGTGGAGAATCAGTACCTGCGTGCTGTCATCTCCATGCCCAGTGGCGTGTTCAAGCCTTACGCTGGAGTCAGCACGGCCATCCTCATCTTCACTCGCACTGACAATGGCGGTACCGATAAGGTATGGTTCTATGACATGAAGGCCGACGGCTTCTCACTCGATGATAAGCGTAACCCCATCGCTGACTGCGATATTCCCGACATCATCGCCCGTTTCAACAACCTCGGTGCTGAAGAGTCTCGAAGCCGCAAGGACCAGAGTTTCCTTGTTCCCGTCGAGGACATCCGCGCTAACGATTATGACCTCTCCATCAACAAGTATAAGGAGATAGAGCGCGTAAAAGTGGAGTACGAGCCCACAGCCGACATCATGGCTCGCCTACAGAAGACAGAAGGAGAGATTCAGGAAGGTATGAATAAACTGCAGGAGGTATTGGGATGAAGACAGGCAAGACAGGACAGACGTATCTCGACTTTGCTAAATATAAAGAATCGGTCAATCCAGAAGTCAGAGAGAGAGCTAACAACTGGCAGGCTGCTATAGGGCTTCAGGCAGTTGATGGCTTGAGAGTATCATCTTTTCTCCTTGATCTTGCTCGCAGAAATATTGAGGGTGAGATAACGATAGATGAAGTACATGACCTACTTGATAAACATTATCAAGAGAAAAGAGCAAGTAAATGTAATTGCAAGCAGGAGGACAACGTATGAAGGAAACAAAGATAGGATTAAAAGACGTGGCCGTGACAACTGTTTATGGAATTTCGCCTACAGTGGAGACGAAATCAGCAAGCGAAGGAAAACCCGATACAATGTCTCGGAATTTAGTCCACACTAACTAACTATCGTCAGCCCATCGCCCTGAAAGGGCAACAAGCTATCAGCCCAACGGCAAGCAACGCGACGCCTTGGGTGCCTTGGAAAACATCGAAACATCGCCCTGAAAGGGCAAAAGCAAAAATGGCACAATCGTTAAACAAAATATTTCTACACATTATCTTCCACATCAAGACTACGAGTCCACGGATTCTTGATGCCGATTTGGAACGGTTGCACCAATATATTGGCCAACTGATAAACGCCACTGGTTGTCAAACCGTACGTGTTGGCGGAGTGGAGGACCATATTCATGCTGTATGTATGCTTTCACGCGAAGAAACCGTCTCACACCTTGTGGAAGAAATGAAGCGTAACAGCAGCAGATGGATAAAGACATTATCACCCCATTACAAATCATTTGCATGGCAAGGTGGGTATGCCGCATTTTCCGTCAGTCAGTCAATAGTGGAGAAAGTCGTGGAGTACGTAAATGACCAAAAGGAGCACCACAAGAAGATGTCATTCGAGGATGAGTATAAAAAGTTTTTGGAGTTGCACAACATTGAATATGATGAACGATATGTGTTTGCGGATTAATGGAATCGGCGACGCTTTTGCCTTTTCAAGGCGAATGTTGGGGGGACGATATTCACGGTACCCAAGGCGTTGCCATTGGGCTGAAAGCTACATTGGCCTTTCAGGCCGCATTAACGAACAGGAGGAAAACGTATGAAAGAAGGATGGGAATATAAGAAGTTGGGAGAAGTTGCAACCTATATTAATGGCTTTGCCTTCAAGCCTGAACAATGGGTGTCAGAAGGTACTCCCATCATTAGAATCCAAAACCTAAATAATCCAGATGCTCCTTACAATTATTACGATGGAGAAGTTCCCGAAAAGGTAAAGGTTGTAAAGGGTGATTTGTTAATCTCATGGTCAGCAAGTTTAGGTGCATATATTTGGGATGGGCCTGATGCTTTTCTTAACCAACATATTTTCAAAGTGTTTTTTGATAAAACCGATATAGATAAGATGTACCTAAAATATGCAGTTACATCTAAGCTTAATGATATGTTGGACAAAGTTCATGGGGCAACCATGAAACATATTGTCAAAAAGGATTTTGATAATATTCCTATATTCTGTCCGTCTCTCGAAGACCAGCAATCCATCGTTTCAGAGCTTGACCTCATCAACGAACTCATTGCAAAGAAGAAGGCTCAACTGAAAGACCTCGACTCCCTTGCACAATCACTCTTCTATGAAATGTTTGGCGATCCCGTGGAGAATGAAAAGGGATGGGAGGTGAAGAAGTTGGGAGAAACTTTTAAGGTTACTTCTAGCAAAAGAGTCATGCAAGAAGAATGGACGGACGAAGGTGTTCCTTTCTATAAAGTGTCAGATTTGATAAATGTGATATCTCATAGCTCTACAGATGCATCTGTATATATTTCAGAGCAGAAATATCAAGAATTATTAGAATGTAATGCAGTTCCAAAAGAATTTGATATTCTTGTAACTGCGCGAGGCACGATAGGGAAATGCTATGTTATATCACGTAATGATAGGTTTTATTTTCAGGATGGAATGATAACTTGGCTAACAGAAAACAATGGCTCAGTATTACCCTGCTATATAGTCGGATTATTTAATTCAGCAAGATTTATTGAAAATTTATGCTCATCTGTTAATCAGTCAACAGTTGCATATTTGTCAATTAAACAATTATCGAGCAAGCACGTCCCTCTCCCCCCTCTCCCCCTCCAGCAAACCTTTGCCTCTCGCATCGAAGCCATTGAAGAGGAGAAGCAGAAGATTCAATCATCGCTACAAGACCTCGAAACTCTTCTTGCAGCAAGAATGCAATATTGGTTTGAATAAACGGGCTGAAAGCCCAGTGGTATCCATAGCCCAGGGCAAGCGAAGCGGCACCCTGGGTAAACATAAACGATAATACATATCATCGCCCTGAAAGGGCAAAAGTCCAATGAACCAAACTACTATTGCCCCTACAGGGCGAATGTTACACAAAACATTCAAATACCCAAGGCGTTGCCGTTGGACTATGGATGACAATAGCCTTTCAGGCTGCACAATTAGATAACGCATTAACGACTATGGCACAATCATTAAGCAAAATATATTTGCATATAATTTTCCATATCAAAACGACAAGTCCTCGGATTCGTGAGGTTGACTTGGAGCGTGTGCATGCCTATATCGGTCAATTGGTCAACGAAGCCAGTTGCATACATATATGGGCTAATGGTGTGGAAGACCATGTACATATTCTATGTATGCTAGGGCGTGAGGTTACCATTGCCCATTTGTTAGAGGAGGTGAAACGTAACAGTAGCAGATGGATTAAAAACATAGATGCTTATTATCACCAGTTTGCTTGGCAGAGTGGTTATGCGGCATTCTCTGTAAGTCAGTCGGTGGTTGACAAGACATTGGCATATATAAAGAACCAGCGTGAGCATCACAAGAAACGGACGTTTAAAGACGAGTATATAGATTTTTTGAATTTGTACAACATTGAATATGACGAACGGTATGTTTTTAGTGACTAATACCCAGAGCGTTACTTTTGCCCCTTCAGGGCGTTGGGGTGATAATGTAACCATGATACCCAGGGTGTCGCTACGCTTGCCCTGGGCTATGAATTCCATTGGGCTTTCAGCCCGTTCTGGCGAAGCCCCACGTACCATACTCACTCTTCCGTTTGACGGACACGAACAGGATGTGGATGCAATGCTGGAGCTGTATGATGACCCTGATGAACTGATATTAGGTGAGGCGGACGATAAAAACGGCGATAAAACGGCGATAAACGACTCTGCGGGCGATAAGAACGGCGATAAAACGGCGATAAACGAATCTATGGACGATAGATACGGTGATAAAACGGCGATAAATAGTGATATTGGTGATAAAAACGGCGATAAAAAAGATCTAATATTAGCATTTATCGCCGACAACCCAAATTCAAGAGCAGGTGTTATCGCCGATCATATAGGACTTAAAGCCTCTCGTACCCGAGAATATCTTACCGAACTCGTGAAAGAAGGAAAACTTATTTTCGAAGGTGCAAACAAGAATAGAACTTATAGTATAAAGAAATAATACCACCTATATGCAGAACTTTGATTATCTTCTGACTGATGAATCGCTGAGTGGTGCACTTCGCGAGCTTCATCGCAAATGCTCCCAGGCAGAATACAATCAAGTTATCAACCCGGAAGTCTCTGTCATCTTCTGCCGTCAGGCACTGGAATGGCTGGTACAGGCTATCTACAAGCTGGAACACCTTGACAAGCCCGACACAGACCATCTATACGAGCTGACTACGACAGAGGAATTCCGCAACTTCATTGCCGACCCAACGGAGTACGGCAATGTGCATTACATCCGCAAGATAGGAAACCAGGGTGCCCATGGCAATCGTATCTCCAAGAAGGAGTCATACTATGCCGTGGTCAATCTTTTTGATCTGGTTGGTGCGCTGATGTATCGTTGGGGATTCTACAACGACATCCCCAAGTTTGACACATCACTCATCCCGACAGAGCAGCCTGCGTTGACTGTTGTTCCTAATGTCAATACGGCTCTGGCTGCCAAACCCGCCAAGCCCGATGACACCCTGACATCGAACACAGACAACAAGCAACCGCTGCATGTGGGACCATCGAGCAGCACACTCACCGAGGCAGAGACACGCAAGCTCTTCATTGATGTGATGCTGCGTGAGGCTGGCTGGGACATCCTCACCGTCGATGGTGCCATTGCTCCTGCTAAGGCTGGCGTGGAGATTCCTGTTACCGGAATGCCCAAATACAAGCCTACTGACACGGGCAATGGATTCGTTGATTACGTCCTCTTCGGTAAGGACAGCATACCTCTTGCTGTGATCGAGGCCAAACGAACCAGCAAGAGCCCCGAAGAGGGTAAGCACCAGGCAGAACTGTACGCCGATTGTCTTGAAAAGCAATACGGCTATCGTCCTGCCATATACTACACCAATGGCTTCGAAACGAAGTACATTGATGGCATGGGCTATCCGCAGCGTCCTGTGTATAGCTTCCATAGCTTGGAAGACCTGGAGTATCTGCGCCAAAAGCGTGGACGTGCTGACATCACAGACATCACGCCTCGCGAGGACATTGCCGGCAGATACTATCAGATCAATGCCGTGAAATCCGTATGTGAGCATTTCAACAAGAAGCATCGCAAGGCGCTGCTCGTGATGGCCACAGGTACGGGCAAGACCCGTATGTCCATCTCGCTCGTTGAAATCCTCATGCGCAATAATTGGATTAAGAAGGTGCTGTTCCTCGCTGACCGCACCTCTTTGGTCGGACAGGCTTACCGCAATTTCGTTGACTTGCTGCCAAGCGAAACCAAAGAGGTTCTGAGCGAGACTAAGGATCCGAACATGCAAGCCCGCTTGATGTTCTCCACCTATCAGACGATGATCAATTACATCGACGGCGAGAAGAAGTCCTTCTCGGTCGGTAATTTTGACCTCATCATCATCGACGAAGCTCACCGCTCTGTGTTCGGTAAGTATGGCAGCATCTTTGACTACTTCGATTCGCTCCTGGTAGGTCTGACCGCCACACCGCGTGATGAGATTGAGAAGAGTACCTATGATTTGCTTGAATTGGACAGTGGGTGTCCCAATTCATCCTATGAGCTCGACGAGGCAGTGGCTGACCACTACCTGGTTCCCTACGAGACGCTGGAACGCAAATCAGACATCATGCGTCGTGGCGTCAAGTACAGTGAGCGTACCGAAGAGGAGAAGAAGGAACTTGACCGTATCTTCGGAATCCTGCAGCGTCAGGCTGCTATGAATCCCGACGAAGAGGTTCCCACTTCTCTCAAAGATTTGCCATCGGCTAAGATATTCCGTCAGTTCTACAACGAAGACACCATCAGCCGTATGCTTACGGACTTGATGGACAACGGCCTTCGTGTTCACTCTGGTGAGGAGGTGGGCAAGACAATTATCTTCGCTCCCAACCACAAGACTGCCGTCTTCGTGGTGGAAGTCTTCAATAAGCTTTACCCAGAGTATGGCAGCGATTACTGCGTGCTCATAGACAACTATGTGAACCACGCACGTAATCTCATCGAGAGCATGGAAGACATGAATAAGCGTCCGCAAATCGCCGTTACGGTCGATATGCTCGACACGGGCATTGACATCACCTGTCTGCTTAATCTTGTCTTCTTCAAGCCGGTACACTCAAAGATTAAGTTCGATCAGATGATTGGTCGTGGTACCCGCTTGTGTCCGAATCTCTTTGGTCCCGGTCAGGACAAGGATCATTTCCTTATCTTTGACTATTGCAACAATTTCGAGTATTTCGAGCGCAACCCGGAGGGTGCGCAAGAGACTAAGGTCATCAGCCTTACAGAACGTCTCTTCTCGCTGCGCCTTGACTTGGCTATCGGCCTTCAGACAGCGCAGTACCAGGAAGACGACTTCTGCAAGGGTCTTCATGATGAACTGAAGGAAATACTCTTCAACCAAGTGTGCAGCCTGGATGACGCACGCATCGCTGTGCGCAAGATTCGTTCGCGCCTGTATGAATATACTAAGAAGGACCGCTGGCAGTACATCAGCGAACTGGATGGCGCCTTCTTGTCATCGATAGTCGCTCCTTTGCTGCCTCGCACCACACAGGGTGAGATGGCTATGCGCTTTGATGTCATCATGCTGCAGATTCAGCTCGGTCAGATATTCGAGGATGATGAACATAAGTATGCTATGGCAAAGAGCCAAGAGAAACTTGTCTTCATTGCCAGCCAGCTGGAGCAGAAAGCCAGCATACCTCAGGTGATGGCCAAGATGGCTGTCATCAAGGAGGTGCAGTCTTCTGAGTTCTGGGACACTGTTTCCATGAGCAGCTTGGAGCGCGTGCGCATCGAGATGCGCGACTTGCTCCAGTATCTTGCCGGAGAGACACCTACAGAGGATTTCTTCGTCGATTTCACTGACGAGATTGAAATGACCGAAGGAACCTATAACTTCAAGACAACAGCCACGTCTTACAAGCAAAAGGTGCTGAAATACCTCACTGACAACTATGACAGTCCTACCGTTCAGAAGATTATCCATCTTGAGCAACTGACCGGAACGGACATCAGTGAGCTGGAGCGTATCTTCTGGCAAGAGCTCGGTACCAAAGAGGACTACGATGAATATGTCCAGGGCCATCGATATGGCAACATAGCCATGTTCATCCGTAGCATTGTCAAGCTGGATCGCGACGAGGCAATGAATCGCTACCGCTCATTCATCTCTGCCTCTGAGCTCAACAGCCAGCAGGAGCTCTACCTGAAAGGCATCCTAGACTATGTTTGCCAGAACGGCGACATCGAACCCGCTGCCTTCCAAACCGCTCCCCTCAACACGTACCAGTGGATGCGTGTCTTCGGCACTAATATGATACAAGTAAAGAAAGTTGTGGATGACCTCCACAACGTAGTTATCCCCCTCAGAAAATATCCAGAAATGGATGAAGATAGCGGCTACTTGATGGCTGCTGAGAGTTAGAAATTATAAAATTATGCAATTATGATACCAAAGTTTGACCAGTTCATGTACCCCATTTTGGAATATCTTCAAGATGGAAAGGTTCGAACAAACAAAGAGATATATGCCCATCTGCAAGAGCGTTTCAAAATCACTGAAGAAGAAATGCTGCAGAAAACGGAAAAGTCAGGAACACCACAAGCCAAGGGAAATATGGGATGGGCTATTACTTTCCTTTACCAAGCTGGCTTGACACAAAAGGAAAAGGTGGGTCATCATCAAATTTCTGACCTGGGAAGATCATTGCTCAACAACCCTAATGTTACTTACCTCACAGAAAAGTTTATTGTTAATGGATATGGCCAGAATAATCCTAAATTCTTCTTACCTGCTAAGAAAGAAGAAACTGAGCAAGATGAATCAGAGGAATCCACTGTCACACGTACACCTTCAGAAGTTGCAAAAGAAGCTATAGCACAAATTAACGAGTCGGTTGCAAGCGACCTCCTCGAACTTGTGCAGAAAATGGATCCTCAGAAATTTGAGTATCTTGTCGTCGAGCTTATGGTTAAAATGGGCTATGGTGGTTCTATCGAAGATGCTGCCAGTGTTACACAATACTCAAAAGATGAGGGTGTAGATGGCGTTATCAAAGAAGACCAGCTTGGCTTGGACACCATCTATCTCCAGGCTAAGCGATGGCAGAAGAACTCAACTGTTGGTAGAAAAGAAATTCAAGCCTTTGTTGGTGCACTTATTGGCAAGCACTCCAACAAAGGAGTCTTCATTACTACCGCTCAGTTCTCGAAGGATGCTATCGAATACGCAAAGAGCGCAGGTGCCAAGATTGTCCTTATAGACGGCCAACTTCTTTGTCGCTATATGATGCAATTCAATCTTGGCGTATCTACCAAAGAGGTATATGAAGTCAAGCGAATAGACATGGATTATTTCTCAGATGAACAATAAAATCTAGAAAAATATCAACTATTTTTATAAGTTCATTTCTATTGAACCTATTGCACCGAACTTTGCAGCATGAAACTTAAAAATTCATGATATGCAAAGTAAAAACCAGTGCGGCTATCTCGTAGCGCACAATGGTGACTTCGACAAGAAGTTCATCGTTGCTGAAGCTAAGCGTCATCGTTATATCATTGGTCCCAACGAGTGGAAACCAATGATCGACACGATGAAGACTACTACCGAGCTTTGTCAGCTTCCTCCTCATCCTGGTCGCACTGGCTATAAATGGCCAAAGCTGATAGAGCTTGCTGAATGCCTCTGTATTCCCACGGATGACATCAACCTGCATGACTCATCGGCTGATGTGGAACTGACAAAGTCTTGTTTCCTTTACCTACTCGAAAAGAAATTCTACCGTTTATGATTACAAGTGATAGATACCCCAATAGCAATAAGCTTTGGAGTAAGGCAGATGAAGACTTACTTATCAGCCTTGCCAAAGCAAACACTGGCATTAACAATGTCTGTAAAGAGCTTGGTCGTTCACCGATGGCTATCATCTTGAAGCTTCGCCAGTTATCTGGTCTTGAACTCCCATACCCAAAGGACATGATACCGCCAGAGTTCTCAGATGAAACACTTACAACGAGGGAGAAATATACTGAGCATGGTACAAGATGGAGTCAGATGGATAACGTCCGACTCCAGAAAGATTTCTATAACGGAAAGACTGTGATTGAACTTGCTAAAGTGTTAAACAGACATCCTCATGCTGTTATTGTACAAATTTTCAAGTTGAATCAGAAGCCTTCAGATCTAATAGCTCTCTACAATCGTGCTAAAGAACTTTTGGGTAAAAAAAGAGTCGTAAAGGGTGAGCCTGCATATCCCAAGTACTACCGCCACTTCAAGGGTGGCAAGTACAAGGCATTGATGGAAGGCAAAGATAGTGAGACACAGGAGCCTGTTGTTATCTATCAAGCCCTTTATGGAGAACACGGCATTTGGGTGAGACCAAAAGCAATGTTCTATGAGAATGTTGAACGTGAGGACTACAAAGGTCCTCGTTTTACAGAGATAACAGAAGAAGAGGCATTAAGTTAGTGTGTTTTCTATTTCACGCATATAGCCATACCTTTGCAATGTTAATCTTGCAAGAGTATGGCTATTTATACGTATGACCCTTCGGTGGTGTATCTCGAAAAAAGGAGCCCATTAGGACTCCTTTTTGTGATTCGGATGGGGCTCGAACCCATGACCCGCAGCTTAGAAGGCTGCTGCTCTAATCCAACTGAGCTACCGAACCAGCCTTGTTTGTTTAGCGTACCTTATTCGCCTTTTTAAAGGTGTATGAATGGTATGGCTCGCTAAATCGGATGCAAAGATACAAAGAATTTCTTAAAGTGTGACGGAAATGGGAACTTTTTTTTCGATTTTTGCAATTATGTGCGCAGAATGCGTCTCTTAGTGCTATTCTGTATACTGTTTACTGCTGCTCTCTGACTGTGATTCCCAAGTCTTTTTTGTATCTTGTTATGTACTCGTAATTGCTGTCTGTGTATAGACAATGCACGACGTTATTTGCCACATATCTGTTTGAATTCGCAGTATTGACAGGCGCTGGCGTTCTCGGTGGCACAGAAGGGTGTGGCGGGATCGAGGATTGTCTCTACGGTTTCGGTGAGTTTTGTTACGAACTCATCGCGATAGCGTGTGATGTCGGCCACAGGTACCTTGCTCTTCTCTGTGCCAAGATACATGGTTCGCTCGAATGTGTCGGGACGTCCGGCTCGGTTGACGTAAAACAGGGTGGGGATGACGGAGCCTCCTTCTTGCTGTTGTACGGCCAGGGCATAGATGAACGTTTGGAGGAAATAGCCAGAGGCTCTCTCCTTGTGCGTAAAGATGCTTTCGAGGTCTTTGACGGGCATAGGGCTGCCACCCGTCTTGTAATCTACAACCACCAGATTACCTTCGGCATCGCGCTCCAGACGGTCGATGCGTCCGCCAGTAAGGATGGTGTCGCCGCTAGTGAGCTTCAGCGTGTAGTAGTAGTCCTTTTCCAGGCCTGCGAACGAGAAGGGTGTGTGCAGTTTATCGTACTGTATGAGTTGTGTGATGTACTGTCGCAACACGCTGTATATGATGTGGTTGATGCCGCTTAACAAGGTGCTGTTGGATGGTTTTTGGTAGAATGATGCTGCATATTCGCGCAGCTTCTGCATGGACATTGTAGCAAGTTTGTCGAACTGTGCATTCTTCTTGTCATCGTCCATAGGACTGAAGTAGTTCAGCATCATAGAGATGTCGATGAACGGATAAATGCGCAGTTCCTTGTTCTGCAGAGCCTCGCCAAGCATATCGGCGGTAATATTGACCGGCTTGTCGGCTTGTTGTGAACTGGTGTTCTGCAGATGCTGGTAGAAGAGCTGTGCGGCATCGTGGAAGATGGTTCCGAAGAGTGCCGGTGTGATACCATCCTCGATGTTGTCGGGCGTCTTGATGTTGGCAATATATTTGTAATAAAACTTCAGTGGACAAGCTGTGTAGGTGTTGATGGCTGTCGGTGACAACTTATGATTTGTGTTGTTGAGGTAACGCTCTCGCAGTTGTTCCATCATCTCGGGTGTTTTCACTACACAGTTGGAGTTCTCGGCCTCCTTATGGTCGTTGGCTGGCATGAGGCGCAGATAGCGTATGGGGAGGTTTGTCTCGGCCATGAGCTGGCGCATGAAACGGCTCATCTCGCCAGCGTTGGTGCCCATGGTGCTCTCGTTGTATACCAGTGTGACGTGCTCGGCACGACTGATGAGGCGGTAGAAGTAATAGGCGAAGACACTGATGCGATGCTTGATGGTGGTGAGGCCAAATGATTCGCGCAATATGTAGGGTATGAGCGAGTTGTCGTCACTCTTCTTGGGTAGTGTGCCTTCGTTGACGTTCAGCATGAGCAGATGACGGAAGTCGATGTTGCGCGTCTCGAGCAGACCCATGACTTGCAGGCCGATGGCTGGTTCGCCGTGGAAGGGTATGTTGGTTGTCTGCCATATCTGTCGCAAGAGTCGGCGCAGGGTGGGAGGCATGATTTTGAGCGTGGTGTCGACGAGCGTCGAGAAGCGCGTGAGTATGCAATGACACTGGAAGAGTGCTTCGATGTAGAGCTGATCGTATACGTCGGCCTTCTCTTTGTCAGCATAGTGTGCGCTGATGCGTTGTAAAACAATTTGCAGACGGTTGATGAGTTCGTGACAGTCGAGTTGCTGAGGTACAAAGATATCTATGAAGCCCTCTTTCTGGTCGTCTTTTAGGCACACATATTTGTAATAAGGATGACGGCGTACGCGCTCCATGAATGTATAACGGTAAGTTTGACTGCCCATGTCGAAGCCGTCGATGTAGAGCGACAGCAGGACGTTGAGGAAGCTGTTTACGGGTGTGTCGACGAGCGGGAAACCCATAGTGACGTTGATGAGACTGGGCGACGACTCTGGGATGCTGTGCAGGACGTTTCCCAGTGAGTGCTCGTCGGCCAGTACGATGGCTGTCTCGCTCTCCTTTTCGGTCAGCTGACCGCCGAGCCAGGTGGGTATGTAACGACTCTGTGCATTGTCGGTGCTAGTGGCGACGAATGTTATGTCCTTGAGGTTCTTGAGGTTGTCGAACTTCTCTTTCGGCAGAGCGTTCTCGAAGAGTTTGAGATTCTGTGTGATGAAATGTCCGGCCTCCCACTGCTCGTCTTGCGTATAGAGCATGTCATAATCCCAATAGAAAAGGGCACGGTGCTGGTGGTTGAGGTGCATGAAGAGTGTCTGCTCTGTCTCGTCGAGGATGTTGAAGCCTACGAATGCGTACGTCTTGTCAAGGTTCTCGTTGACAGTGAGTTGGTGCTGTTTGATGCGCTCTGCTACGTCGCGGTAGAGTGCACCGCTATACAGCTCGCCGTTCTCCATCAGTTTGGCTTTGAGCTGCTCGTAGAGGTCGTACATCTTGTCCCACAGGCGGAGGAAACGCTTTTTGAGTTCGCTGTTCTGTTCGAGCGAGAAGTTCTTGAAGAAATCGCGCAGAGCCTCTTCCTGTTCGGGGGTGATATAGTCGGTTGATATGGACTGGAGGTCGAGCACGTTGCGGAAGATCTGCTTGGCGGGAGCCATGTGCTTGTCGATGTCGTCGAAATCCGACAGGATAATCTCGCCCCAGCTGTAGAACTCGTCGAGTGGTTCGGCATCGGGGATGAGACGCTCATATACGCTGTATAGCTGGCAGATGGCGTTGATGGTGTCGGTCTTGGTGTAAGGCGAGAGCTCGGTGAAGAGCTCGTCGATGGTCTTGTATTGTGGTGCCCAGACGGGACGGTCGCTTGCTTCGGCCAGATACTGGTTCATGAAGAGGCGTGCGCGCTTGCCGGGGAAGACAACAACGACGTCGGAGAGGTTGTTGCCGAAGCGCTTTATAAGGTCTTGTGAAACGTCTTTTAAGAACATGTTACTGATTTGTTATGAATGTTGGGGTTGTGTGGAGAGGTGCAGGGGTGATGGTTAGGTGGGGTGGGGTGGAAATCCGAACCAAATATCCCAAATATAATTATTGAATAGGAGCTATGAATTATGACTGCGAAGCTTGATGAGACGCGTGTTGAATAACTATGAACTATGCTTTTACTTCTTCTATCTTGCCTTGATATACGTACCAAAGATAGCCGGTGACTTGTTTGTCGGGATGCATTTCGGAGAGAAGGTTCATGTAGCCTTGTACTTGTGGGATGTACTGGTCGGGTTTGGGACGACCGAACTTGAAGTCTACTACTATCACTTCGTTGTCGGAGAGCATGACTCGGTCTGGACGATGGTTTACTTGTTCGCCGGTTGCGGGGTCGATGTGCAGTATCTCGCACTCATTCTGTACTTTATAGCTGCCATCAAACCATTTTGCGGCTTGTGGTTGGGAGAGGGCTTTCTCTATGAGGCGTTGTGTGTTCTGAAGCTCCGATTGGTTCTTCAGCACACCTTTGTTCATGTATGTCTGCAGCACTTTGCCGAGCTGGTCGGCTGTCTCGATGTGGCTGAATATCTCGTGCAGCAGTTTGCCCTGTTCGATGAATGATGGGGTGGGAGGCAGGAAGGGTGCGCTGCCATCGGTGGTGTCGCAGAGCATGGCCGTCATCTCATCGCCCTGCTGACGAATGAACTGCTCGGCCTCGTTGCTTTGGCGGAAATCCATGCGGCGGTTGAAGGAGCGGAACTCCACGTTCTGCTCGTCGAAGCTCGGGCTCAGACGGTTCTCGTCGGGTTGTGCTGTGGCTTGCTTCTTCTTGGCTGTCGTGACAGGTGTGCCCAGGCTCCAGGTAAGGATGGGTTCGTCGCCTTTGTTCGCCTCCTCGATGGTCGCGTCTGTTTTGTCTGCAATGCTAGATGTAAGGCCGCTCTCGATGGTGCCCTTGATGAGCGTGGCGTAGTTGAGTGTCGACTCGGAAGATGCTCCCCATACATATAAATTATGTTCTGCGCGCGTGAAAGCTACGTACAAGGCGTTCAGTTCCTCGATGCGTCGCTGCAGGCGTTCGTTTTCGTAGTCGTTGCAGTATGACGAGTTCTCGAACTTGCCTCTTGCACCGTTTATGGGCAGCGAGCCCAGCATGTCGTAAGGAGCGTCGTTGGCATCGCACCACAGCATCTCGCTGGAGCGTATGCTCTCCATGTCGTCGTTGCAGAAAGGCATCAGCACGGTGTGGTACTGCAGTCCCTTTGACTTGTGTATGGTGACGATGTTGATACCATCCACCTGACACGCAGGAATGTCTTTATTTTTCATATCCGTCTCCCAGTATTCCAGGAACGATTGTATGTCGCTGGTACCATTGCGCAGGTAGGCACGTAGCTCGTCGTAGAAGGTCATGACGTATGCGTCCTCGCCCTGTATGCGTTGCAGCTGCAGGATGCGGTAAAGCTCCTCGCACAACTCGTGCAACGGGTATTCCTTCAGTTCGTACATGCGTTGTGTGAACTCCTCCGGAAGCGCCTCTCCGAGCGGTGCTGTGGCGTATTGTTCGATGCTGACGTTCTCGCCGTTCGTCATGGTCAGATACTCCTTGACGAGGAAGCGTTCGGAGATGGCATCCTGCTTGCCGTAGCACACCACTCGCAGAGCTGCAATAAGCGTGTTGAGCGTCTTGCTACTGTACAGTTTGAAGCCCTCGTCGCTTATCATCTTCACGTCCAGGTGGCTCTGCACGTAGTCGATGAGCTTCCTCACGTTGGTGCGCGAACGCAACAGTACGCACATCTGGTTGTAAGGCAGTCCTCCATCATGCAGTTGCTCAATCTGCTGGCACAGATCCTCCAGCATCATCTCCTCCCAGTCCTCGACTTTGCCTTTCTTCAGCATTATCTGTACGTGTCCTGCGGGCGTCTTTCCGGCGGGCCATGCCTGAGCCACGTCTGCGTAGATCTCGCTTATCAGGTGACTCTCCTCGCTCTCATCATCATGCTGTCCGTCAAGCAGTTGGGCGGCAATTTGGAAGAATGCGTTGTTGAAGGCAATGATGTTGACATCCGAGCGGAAATTCTTGTCCAGCGTTTCGATTTTCGTCTTGCTGTATTTCAGTTCGTTGTCGATGTTCTTCAGGATGTGCCAGTCGCCGTTGCGGAAGCGGTAGATGCTCTGCTTGATGTCGCCCACCAGCAGGTTCGATCCGCCCACCGACTGACTCTCGAGCAGCAGCACCTTGAAGTTCTCCCACTGCAGTTTGCTCGTATCCTGAAATTCGTCGATCATGACGTTGTGGAAGAGTGTGCCCATCTTCTCGAACACGAACGGTGCGTCGCACCCCTCGATGAGTCGGTAGAGCAGGATGGGCGTCTTGGCCAGGATGAAGCGGTTGCTGTCGTTGGTGATGCTCGTCACCTCCTGTTCCACCTGGCTAAGCAGTCTCAGCGGGTTGATGTGTTGTATGGAGAGGTCGATGGTGTTGATGGTACGTATGCATTCGCGTCGCGTCTGTTCAGTCTGTTTGATGGCGGCAGCCAGAGGTGCCAGATCGCTGAGCAGCGCAGTATTGCTCTGGTCCTTCTTCTTGACCATCAGTTTGGGGTCTTCGAGCGAGTTCTTCTGATTCTCTGTCGGCTCGGCATCTTGGTAGTTGCCCTGCTTCATCTTGTTCAGATAATTCGTAATCCAAGAACCGCGCGAAACGACGCTCTCCACCTCGTGCGGGAAGTCGTTGATGGCCTTCTGCAGCGATGCCACAGCCTCGTCCAGCGTCTGTTTCTGCACATTGCGTATGGCGTACAGTTTATCACGATACTCCTTGAGCAGCGCCTCGTTGTTGATGCGGTCGCGAAACGACTCCTCGCGTCGCATGTATTCCTCCTTGAAGATGATGGATGCCAGATCCTTAATCTTACTGCGTACGTCCCAGTTGTCGGCATTCTCTATCTGCTCTTTCACATAGTTGTCAATCCACGACACCACGCCCGCCTTCTCCTCGGCTGTGGGAGCGCTCGTGTTGGCTTTCTGGTCGTCGGTGGCCTCTGCATGTGCCCGTTCATCAATGCTCATCTCGGGCGCCTGCTCCTTGCCGATTCCGTCCACCATGTTGTCAACGGCTTGCGACAGTATCTGCTTGTCGTTCAGGTCGATCTGTAGTTTGGCATTCAATCCAAGTTCGTGAGCCAGATTGCGCAGCACGGCTTGGAAGAAGCTGTCTATCGTCTCGATGCGGAAGCGTGAGTAGTCGTGCAGGATAAGGTGAAGGGCCTGTCGGCACTTCTCGCGTATCTGCTCGTCTTTCATGTCCTTGCCCGTCTTCTTCAGGTCCTCGTGCAGGGCATTGAGATAGTCATCGCTCTTGGGCAGCGAGTGTGCGATGCCGTAGAGCTGTTCCAGGATGCGGTCCTTCATCTCGGTCGTGGCCTTGTTGGTGAAGGTCACGGCCAGTGTGTGCAGGTACTCCGAGGGGTCGGATGTGATGAGCAGTCGGATGTACTGCACGGCCAGTGTGAATGTCTTGCCGCTTCCGGCAGACGCTTTGTATACTTTTACTGCAGACATTTTATTTAATTCATAATTTATAATTTATAATTCATAATTCATAATTGGCTGCGCGCTTAGAGCGTGAGATGTCGCTTGCGACAGAGAGAGGCTTTTCCTCAACTTTATTTAATTCATAATTTATAATTCATAATTCATAATTGGCTGCGCGCATATAGCGTGAGATGTCGCTTGCGACAGAGAGGGGCTTTTCCTCAATTTTATTTAATTCATAATTTATAATTCATAATTCATAATTGGCTGCGCACTTAAAGCGGGAGATGTCGCTTGCGAAAGAGAGTGGCTTTTCCTCAACTTTCAGCGCAAATATAGCAAGAAAAACTGAATAAACAAAATAAAATTTGCTATTTCATACGAAATGTTGTACCTTTGCGGCCGTTTTTAATAAATAACTATGGCAGGATATTTAGTAGAGGATGCTCGCAAGGTGACGACGCATCGTCTGATTGAAATGAAGCGTCAGGGCAAGAAGATTGCCATGCTGACGGCATACGACTACACAATGGCCCGCATCATCGACAAGGCCGGAGTAGATATTATTTTGGTTGGCGATTCGGCCAGTAACGTCATGGCGGGCAACTGGACAACGCTGCCCATCACTGTGGATCAGATGATTTATCACGGCAAGAGCGTGGTGCGTGCCGTACAGCGTGCATTGGTCATCTGCGACATGCCGTTTGGCAGCTATCAGGTCAGTCCCACCGAGGCTGTTACGAACGCCATCCGCATGATGAAGGAGACGCACTGCGATGCCTTGAAGCTGGAGGGTGGCGAAGAGATTATCGACGCTGTGAAGACCATCCTGGCTGCCGGCATTCCCGTGTGTGGTCATCTGGGCCTCACGCCTCAGAGTATCAATAAGTTCGGAACCTATGCCGTGCGTGCCAAGGAGGAGGCTGAGGCCGAGAAGCTTGTTCGTGATGCGCACTTGCTGGAGGAGGCTGGCTGCTTTGCTGTCGTGCTGGAGAAGATACCTGCAGCGCTAACAGCCCGTGTGTGCAGCGAACTGCAGATTCCCGTCATCGGCATAGGCGGCGGTGCTGCCGACGGACAGGTGCTTGTGGGACAGGACATGCTCGGATTGAACGATGGTTTCAAACCCAAGTTCCTGCGTCATTACGCCAATCTGGCCGAGACCATCACCGACGCTGTAGGTCAGTATGTGTCCGACGTAAAGGATTGCAGTTTCCCCAACGAGAACGAGTGCTACTAATCTGTAATCGTGCAGAAGTTAATTCATGGAGAAGTTAATTCATGCAGAAGTTAATTCATGCAGAAGTTAATAGTTAAAAGTTAATGGTTAATAGTTAGGATTGCACAGAGGTTATAATAAGCTTTGCATCTGCAAACTCATAACTTTTAATTTCTAACTCTTAACTCTTAACTTTCGTCAGTAAAGCTATGCATAGTTCCCTACGTTCTCTTAATTTCTGGCGAGTCATGCTCATCAACGTGTTGGTGAGCACGATGGTCTATATGTCCCTTCCGCTCTGGCCAGCCCTTGTTGTCGATCAGGATCATGTCCTGACGTCGTTGCAGACAGGTCAGTCGCTTCTTCTCTTTGCCTTTGGCATGTTAGTTCCCGGGTGTGTCAGCAGTTATCTGCTCGATGCCTACCGTCGCAAGATGGCCTGCTTCTGGACTGTCGTGGTGCTGGCAGGCACTTGTCTTATGCTACCCTTGCCATTGCCCTTTTGGTCGGTTCTTTGTGTGCGTTGTGTGCAGGGCATGGCCTTCTCGCTCTTCCACATAGCGTTGGGCAATACCATCCTTGTCGATATCACCGTCAGTGAGCGTCGTGACTTTGCCTCCTACATCTATTTCTGGATATGCAAGCTTTCGCTCGGACTCGGTCCGCTGCTGGGTGTCTTGCTCATCTCGTCTTTGTCGGTGCTCTCGCCCTCGTTGTCGCACTATGTACGCTGGCTCCCGTTGGTATTTGCCGTGTTGGCCATCTATTTCAATATACGTCTGCAGGTACCCTTCCGTGCCCCTTTGCGCACCAGCGTCTTCTCGCTCGATCGTTTCTGGCTGCCTCATTGCATACCCCTTGCGCTGTTGCTGCTTGCCTCCTCTTTCCCTGTTGGGGTACACATGGCTTGCAACACCCATCCCCTCTTCTTCGTCTTTTTGCTGGCAGGCTTTGTGGCCTCGCTCCTCTTTCATTTCACGGTGTTCTATCGTGCTGATATCCGTGCAGAAATCGTCACAGGCTACCTGGCCATCGTTGCTGCATTCCTGCTGCTCATCACCGACGATAATGGCGAGGTTCCGCTCTTTGCAGCAGCGCTGAACGGCTATGGCTTGGGCAATGTCAGCGGACGTGTTTTGAGCTTCTTTACCAGGGTGTCGAACCATACCGAACGTGGCAGTGCTCAAGGTACTTACAAGCTTACCTTCGAGGGTGCTCTCTGTCTGGGCTTTGCCTTGCCGTGTGTGCTCGATATTAGTGTCACGATGTTCAATGTTATCTCCCTGCTGTTGGCAGCAATAGGCTTGGCTTTCTATCTGCTCTATGTGAACAGCTGGTATAAGCAGCACGTGAAGCGATAATGTTTATTTTTGCCTCCACCCTCCACTTTTCCCGTATTCGTTTAGTTCATAATGGTTTAGGTTAGTGGAGGTACTCTTTTTACCTCCACTGTTTTGACCATAATTAGACTTTTTTGGCGCATTTTGGGATTAATCTTGTAGCATTGATAACAGAGTGTCGCAGCGGTTTTGTGCTAACGATGCTGCAATAACAAAATTTTCATGTAGCATGTGTTAACCGTCCAGCCTAGGTTGGACGGTTCGTTCTCGCAGCGATTTCATTTCAAAACCGCAGCGGTTTTCAACCGTCCAACCTAGGCTGGACGGTTAGTTGCCGTAGCGATAATCAACGAAAGCCGTAGCAGTATTTTTTCATTTCCCTAGCGGTATCATTTGTTTTCCCTAGCGTTATTTTTTGTATTCCGTAGCGAGATGATAATTCGTCCTGTAATGTATGATATTTTCTTTATGTTGGTTTCTTCGCGAAATGAACAAGCGAAATCTGAAATGACGTAATTTGCTCAATTTTTGCCCAAAAAGGTGGAGGCAAAAAAGCTGCCTCCACTAAAATAACTATTTGCTACTTAACAAGATATACGAAAAGTGGAGGGTGGAGGCAAATTCTTATTTTCTTCCTGCGTGATCGCGCGCGCGAAATCTGTTCTTAAAGTGTAAAGATAACTGCATTGCTTTCATGTCAGCAGTGGTGTTAGGGCACAACTTCTCTACATGTGGAAATCCAGAATGAAAATGTGCTACAGGCCGGCTGGCGCTGTATGGTTCTCTTTTCGAATGTTTGATGTTTACCCAAAAAAGAACTTTTTATTGAGTTTTTATGTTTTTTAGCATCATTGCATAAAAAAAGTGTTAAAAATGTTTTGGGAATCCTAAAAAATTGCTAACTTTGTACGTTAATTCTTCGATACATACACGTGTGTAAAGCACGTGCGTAAATATAAATTCAAACAAATCAAAAAACCAAAACTTTACAACGAACTATCAACCAACTAATTAGAAAAACTAACAAAAAATTTTAAACATAAACTGATTTACTAACATGAAACACAGAAATCTGAAACTGCGATTTACCCGATTTGCGGGTTCCGTAAGTGCAGCACTCTTGCTGGGAGGTGTTTTGTCCGGTTGCTCGGACGATTTGCTGACCGGTCAGCCTTCATGGTTGGGTGAGAGCATTTACCAGGAGCTTGAGAGTCGTGGTAATTTCACTGAGACATTGAAGTTGATCAATGCTCAGAGTGAGGACTATGCTTCCGTTCTGAAGAAGACGGGTAGTAGGACACTGTTCGTTGCCGATGACGATGCGTGGAAGGAGTTCTACAAGAACAATCCATGGGGCGTCAAGAGCATCGACGAGATGACCGAGGCTCAGAAGCGTCTTGTCTTCAAGGGAAACATGATCAAGAGTGCCTACCTTGTAGAGCTTCTTGGTAACCTTCCTGCCGTAAATGCCAATACGGAGCCTGAGGAAGGTGCTTGTATGCGTCGTGCCAGCTCGGTAGACCTGATGGACTCAGTGCCCATCGTGCCTAGCTCACAGTTCCCCGAGATCAATCCTATCCGCAGGGATTTGGACAATGGTACGCAGATCGACTACTGGAGCCGTCTTCGCGGTAAGGAGTCGGCAGTTATTATGCAGGACGACGGTGTGGCTACCATGATCCACTTCATGCCCAAGTTCATGCTTTACAATGGCATCACATCGGACGATGTTAAGTTCCTCACCAATGGCGAGATTACAACGAACGAAGGTGCATTCATCAATGGTAAGGTTATCACCGAGAAGGATATCACCTGCCAGAACGGTTACATCCACGTGCTTGAAGGTGTACCCGTACCCCTCGATAACATGGCCAATGTTATCAGCAACAATCCTAACTTCAGCATCTACAAGCGTCTGCTCGACCGTTTCAGCTATCCTTCGTTCAGTCAGTCTCTGACCGACGAGTATGAGCGTCTGTACGGCAAGACGGATTCAGTGTTCGTTCGTCGTTATTTCAACGAGCACTCTGGTCACTCATTCAAGAATACCGACCAGAACGATGGTAACCTGACCATCAGCAACCTTCTGCCCTACGATCCAGGATGGAACCGCTATGTGTATGAGTCATCCAACAACAACATCACCTTCCAGACCGATGCTGCTGTCATGATGGTTCCCACCGACGAGGCTATGTTGAAGTATCTCGAGCCCAATGGTGGTGGTTCTGACTTGCAGGAACGTTATGGCAATCCTGCTGCTGGTCCCGGTCTCACTGCATGGGATAATGCTCCCGACGAGGTTATCCTGCCCTTGCTGGTCAACACCATGTTGAAGAACTCTACCATGAAGACTGCTATCCCCAGCCTCTTCGAGAGCATCAACAACACGGCTGGTGAGTCGATGAAGGTAAAGAAGGAGGATATCAATCGCGTACACTGGGCTTGCAACGGTGTCATCTACGAGACCAACAAGGTATATGTAGCTCCCGAGTACGTGAGTGTATACTACCCCTGTATCATCCGTGCTACCGAGGACCTTCGCGAGGTCTACACCGTAGTTAACAACGATAGAAGAGTACAGGGTGGTGAAGGTTTCTACGCGTACCTTAATAATATGGGTAGTAAGTACAGCTTCATCATTCCTACTTCGAATGCATTGCAGAACTACTTCGACCCCGTGTCATACGCTCGTACCGACAACTCAGGTAAGTCTACCGCCGTTCAGTACAAGTTCTATGTGAACGAGTACGGTAAGATTGCCGCTTATCCCTACCTCGTGGATTGGGAGACATTGGACGAGAAGGGTCATGGTGCAGTGTCTGAGGAGATTGCTCAGAACGTAACATTGAGCGCCGAGGGTGCTGGTAACCCCACCTCAATTGGTGACGTTGTCAACCACTTCAAGGATATCATCAACAGCTCTCTCTGTGTTGGCCTCTTCAAGCCCGGTCAGCGTTTCTACCTCTCTAAGAGTGGTAACCCCATCGTTGTAGACTGGGACGGTGACAAGGTAGCTGGTGTGGCTGGTTCGTTCCAGTACGAGCGTGGCTACTTCATCCCCGTTACCGAGGAATTCGACAAGTCAAAAGAGGATGTGGATGGTAATGGTATCAGCTACATCATCGACGAGGAGCCCTTGATGAGTACCTTTACCAGTCCTTATGGTGCTATCACGTCCGACGAGTATGTTGACAACTTCGGCACCTTCGCCGAGCTGTTCCGTGGTATGGACGCTATCAGCACTGACGATGGCAACAAGCACATCACTATGGACAAGGCTATCAAGACTCTGAACAACTACCACTACACTATCTATGTTCCTACAAACGAGAGTGTTCAGGAGTTGATCGACGACCACAAGCTTCCCACATGGGATGATGTGAGCGACGTTGAGGACTACGTGCTGAATCGCGAGATGGAGCCCGCCGACGAGGAGTTTATGACCAACCAGTTGCAGTTCATGAAGGATGTTATCAACAACTTCGTTAACTACCACATCCAGGATAACTCAGTGTTTGTTGAAGGTGCCGACCAGAATCAGGCTTACGAGAGCCAGTGTCTGGACAGTTTGACTATGCGTTTCGCTAAGTTGCGTGTCAACTACCAGCTTGGTGGCAAGCTGACTGTTACCGACAACCTGAACAATGTTCGTACTGTCGATTCAAATATGAACAACATCCTTACACGTCAGTACTTCTTCAACGGAAGCTCTCTGACTGGTAACTCATGTTCTCAGATCAACTCTTCAGCCTACGCTGTTATCCACCAGATCGATGCTCCCTTGTTCCCCAACGACCACAGCCTCTACAGTCCCAACGACTACGACAAGGTTCAGGCTATACTGGCGAAATATGCGGATGCAGAACCTACAGAAGCAAAGAAGCATAACTTAATATCACGTCGTAAGAGATGAAAGCATTAAAGTATACCTTATTTATATGTATCTTGTTCATCTCTCAGATGGCAAGTGCACAGATTACACGCATCAGTGGTACCGTATCGGATAATATCGATGTGCTGCCTGGTGTTAGTGTACAGGAGATTGACGGTAGTAACCGTATTATCAATGCTGCCGTAACTGACTACAATGGTAACTTTACCATGTCGGTCAAGAGTACAAAGAATAAGCTGAAGGTCAGCTACATGGGTTATGTCACCCAGACACTGGCCATCAACAAGGCTACATACCGCATCAAGATGCAGGAGCGTTCGACCGAGATGAAGACCGTGAACGTAACTGCCAAGAAGATGTTGAAGACCAGCGGTCTGGCTATTCCCGAGCGCGAGGTTGGTTACGCTGTCCAGGGCTTGGATGCCAAGGAGTTCGAAGGTCTGGGTATCACCTCAGTCGACGAGGCTCTGCAGGGTCGTATCGCCGGTTTGGATATCGTGGCTAACTCTGGTGACCTTGGTGCCGGTACACAGATGCGTCTGCGTGGTGCATCTACCATTTCAACCTTGACCAGCAACGAGCCTCTTATCGTTGTCAATGGTCAGATTGCTACCGACATCGACCAGACTGACTTCGATGTGGCTACCGCCAACGAGGAGAAGTTCGCTGAGTTGCTGAAGGTTAACACCGAGGATATCCAGGAGATCAAGGTGCTGAAGGATGCTTCTGCTACCGCTGTCTGGGGTAACCGTGGTGCTAACGGTGTAATCGAGATTACCACCAAGCGTGGTAAGGTAGGTCCTCCACGTATCACCTATACTGGTAAGTTGACCGTCACCCATCAGCCCGAGGCTATCAAGCTGCTGAACGGTGACCAGTACACCATGATGTTGAAGGAGGCTTACTTCAATCCCAGGCTGAGCGATACCGATGGCGATATCCCCGAAATCAGCTACGATTACAACAGCTTCCCCGAGGCTTACATGTATGATAACAACACCGACTGGTTGAGCCTGGTTAAGCAGGTGGGTACTCGTCAGAACCACTACGTCAGCTTGGTGGGTGGTGACAAGAAGACCCAGTTCCGTATCGGTGGTGGTTACGACCACGAGACCGGTACTGTCATCAAGCAGCGCCTGAACCGTTTGAGCACCCGTATGGCCCTCGACTACCTCGTCAGCGACCGTATCAAGATTATCTCAAACTTCTCTCTGACCTATACCGACAATGCTCGTAACTATGATGGTTTGATGCCTCATGCCTACAACAAGATGCCTAACCTCTCTCCCTACTACGAGTATGTAAATGGTGTACAGAGCAACGACTACTATTATATGTTGCAGAGTGCCGGTGGTCCCAACCTTCGTTTCAACAAAAACCAGACCGATATCCCCAACCTCTTGGCAAGTGCTAACCTGGCTACCTACAGCCAGCGCAACTATGCTATGGCTCCCGAGTTGGAGTTGCAGTACAAGCTTCTCGGCATGGACCGCGACCACACTCAGTTGAACTATAGTGGTAACGTATATGTAAACATCAACAATACCTATGACGATAAGGACTATCCCCGTGAACTGAGCACCGCCAACTATCTGGATACTCACACGGCATATTCTTACAGTGCAAAGAGTCTCTCTTTCACCACTCGTCACACTCTGAACTTCATTCCCAAGCTCAAGAATGAAGATCACTACTTCACCGCAATGGCTCGTTTCGAGTTGACCAGCGGTAGCAACAGCAGCCAGAGCACCAACGCTAAGCGTCTGCCCGTAGGTGTCACTTCTCCTTCTGCCGGTGGTGTCATCAGCGGTATGTCAAGTGGCTTTAGCCAGTGGAAGAGCATGGCAGGTATGATTCAGGCTCACTATTCTTACCTCAACGGTCGTTACTCTGTTCAGGGTGTTATCCGTCTGGATGGTACCACAAAGCTCGGTCCCGACAAGCGTTGGAATCCTTCTTACTCTATTTCTGGTCGTTGGAACATCATCGACGAGCCCTTCATGAAGTGGGCACGCGAGAAGGCTAAGATGAGCTCTCTGGCATTCCGTCCCGGTTGGGGTATCGTATACAACCTTCCCGGTGGTGACTACCTCTACATGAACAAGTATTCTACCGGTAAGACCTATCTGGGTACTGTATCAATGAACGCCAGCAGCATGAAGATGACAAACTTCACCGCTGAGAAGATCAACTCATTCAACTTCGGTTTCAACATCGGCTTCTTCGACGAGCGTCTGACCATGGCGTTGGAGGTTTACGACCGCAAGACCACCGATATGTTGATGGGTAACGCAGGTCTTTCTTCTGCAACCGGTTGGTCGGGTCTTCCCTACAAGAACATCGGTAGCATGGACAACAAGGGTTGGGAGTTCAACATCAACGGTAACCGCCTCTTGAAGAAGGGTAAGTTCTACCTCGACTGCTATGTGAACTTCAACAACAACCACAACTTGATCAAGTCGATGGATGTCAACGTCCTCGAGGATTTGAACAAGGAGTTCGATCGCCGCAACGGTTCTACCTTGCAGCGTGTACAGATCAACAACCCCTTCGGTTCTATCTACGGTTTCCGCAGCAAGGGTGTTTACCAGTACAACTATTCAACTGCTGAGATGATGGCCCGCACCGCCGAGGGTAAGGCTAAGTTGCAGGAGAACATCAACAACGGTATCACCTATCCTGTGGCTATGAATGCCGACGGTCAGGTTATCTACGACGAGAAGGGTGTGCCCTTGCAGATGAAGTTCTGCTACGAGGAGGGTGACCAGCTCCACAGCTTCAACGGTGGTGACGCTATCTACGAAGATATCAACCATGACGGTCAGATCAACGAGTTGGATATCGTCTACCTCGGTAGCTCTCTGCCCAAGTTGACTGGTGGTTTCGGTTTCTCTCTGAACTATGGTCGCTGGCGTTTGAGCACTCAGTGGAACTATCGTGTTGACATCGACGTTTACAACCTCGGTCGTCTGAACAACGAGGCTATGAACAGCAACAACAACCAGAGCCAGGCTGTCAACTATCGTTGGCGTAAGGAGGGTGATGTTACTACCATACCCCGTGCTTTGAGCAGCGCTTTGGTAACCAACTACAATACATTGGTTAGCGATCGTTTCATCGAGGATGCTTCATTCCTGCGTCTGAACTACCTGCAGCTGAGCTATTCATTCGACACCAAGAAGTATGACTTCTTCAAGAAGCTCCATATCAATGGCTTGCGTTTCAGTGCCAGTGCCAACAACCTGTTCTGCATCACCAAGTACTCTGGTGTAGATCCTGAGATTGGTTACGGTGGCTATGGCGTATCAACCGATAGCTCTAAGACTCCTCGTTCTAAGTCTTACACATTCAACATGTCTATTGATTTCTAAAATAAAGGAGATTATAAGATGAAAAATTATTTTAATAAGATTAAGTCTTTGGTGCTCGTTGGAGCAGCGTCATTGGCATTTGCCGCATGTGGCGATTTCCTTTACATCGAGCCTAAGACATTCGTTTCGGAAGAGAACTTCTGGAATGAGAGAGCCGATATCGACCAGATGTTGGCGGGCGTCTATGTCAAGATGCAGGACGGCAATTTCATCAACCGTTGCATTATGTGGGGTGAGACACGAAGTGACAATATCACCGAGGGTCGTGGTGCTGCCGATAATCTCGACATCTACCGCACCCTGAAGGAGGACCTCAAGTCTACCAACTCATATTGTGACTGGACTTCTTTCTATGCTGTTATCTCTCAGTGTAACATCATCATCGATCGTTGTGCTGTGGTAGCAGAGAAGGATCCTACCTTCACCGAGAGTGACGTCAAGGCCACCAAGGCCGAGGCTGCTGCATTGCGCGACCTCTGCTACTTCTACCTTGTACGTGCGTTCAAGGATGTACCTTATTATACTTATGCCATTCAGGCAGATGCCGACATCAAGCCTCTTCCTGCCGTTAATGGCGATCAGATTGTGAAGTCTCTTATCGAGGACCTTGACTCAGTGGCTCCCTACGCCCTCAAGGCTTTCCCCGATGACAAGAACAGCAAGTACAACAGTTCGCGTAACCGCATCACCCAGAGTGCTATCTATGCTATCCTGGCAGACCTCTGTCTTTGGGATGGTCAGTACCAGCGTTGCGTTGACTACTGCGACAAGATCTTCGAGTACAAGTTGAAGGAGTACAAAGAGGATTTCAGCAAGTCAACCAGTCTGACACAGGGTTCTGTCGTGATGTTCAAGAACGAGAACGACATGTGGAGCGAGGGCTTCCCCTTGTATCCCTGTTTCCAGGACAAGACTTTCGGTAACGAGTACAACCAGATCTTCGGTAAGAACGGCTGCAGCTTCGAGAGCATCTTCGAGTTGGCATTTACCAATGATGGTTCAAACGACTCATACCTTACCAACGGTTCTATTGCTAGTCTGTATGGTACTTTCAAGTCTGGTGGCAACAATGGTCGTGGTACTCTGGCTTGCTCTGACAAATTGCTGAACGACGTTTACAATGCCAACTACAAGGTGTTCGACCACAAGAACGATGTTCGCTACTTTACCAGCATTCGTCCTGAGGATGAGCAGTACACCGGTGGCTATGTGGGCAAGTATGTTTATTCAGACTGCCAGATTGAGACCAGTACTACCAATCCCAACCACAAGCAGATGGGTGGTACCTCGGGCGTGAGCGCTGATAACCGCAACTGGATTTTCTATCGTCTGACCGACGTGATGCTGATGCAGGCTGAGGCTCTCATCCAGCTGGGCGACTTCCAGGATGTTGTAGACGAGGCTACCGGCGAGGTTACCGGTTCAGAGATGGACGACAACCTGAAGCGTGCCTTCTATCTCATCTGGACTGTAAACAGACGTAGCATCATGACCAACTCAACTACTTCCGTTCACGGTAATGAGTTGAAGATTACTGCCTACAAGACAAAGAATGAGATGCTCGACCTTTGCTTGAAGGAGCGTCAGCGCGAGCTGATGTTCGAGGGTAAGCGCTGGTTCGACTTGCTTCGTCAGTGTCACCACGAGGGTAACACCAACTATATCAGAGGTAATGTTTCTGCAAAGATCTCTTCTGGTGGTTCCAAAGCACTCTTCCTTAACTACGAGTCATTGTTCTGGCCCTATGCCAAGAAAGAGGTACGTAATAATCCTGACCTGAATCAGAAGTCATATTACGGAGCTGATGATGATGACGATAACTTCAAACTCAACAACTAAAAAAAATCCCGATTATGAAATTAGTAAAAAGTTTCTATACATGGTTGGCCGTAGGTTTCCTCGGAGTCTTCGCGCTTACCACCCAGAGCTGTCGCGACGACATGTCTGAAGAGAACTACTATACTTTCACAGGCGAGATGATGAGTGACTTCCTGCAGTCTCACGAGGACTACAGCAAGTTTGCTGAAATCGTCAAGCGTTCGACCGCCAGTAAGCGTGGTATCAACATCATGGACCTTATCTCTTGCTACGGTCAGTTCACTTGCTTCGCTCCCGACAACAAGGCTGTCGATGAGTTCCTCAAGGAGAACGGCTATCCAAGCGTGAAGGATATTCCCGTTGACGTATGTGATACCATCGCACGTACTCACCTTATCAATGGCGTGGTTTACAACACCGCCGACCTCACTGGTCTGTCTGCCATTGCCAAGGTTAACATGAACGAGCGTTACCTTACCATCGAGGAGCGTTTCCAGATGAACGAGGATGGTGACACCATCGATGCTACCTACTGCCTGAACCGCAGTGGTGAGATTGTCATGGCACTCTCTAACGACTCTGTTGAGAATGGTATCGTTCACACTGTAAACAAGGTTCTGAGCTCTTCTAACCAGACTCTGCCTGACTTGATGTTGGAGAACCCCGACATCAAGATTATCAACGAGGCTCTTTCTAAGACTGGTATTGCCAACAAGATGGCTAACAAGATCAAGGATGACACTTGGGATTGCAAGGATGCCAAGTGGGAGATCTACAATGGTAAGAAGATCTACTCTGGTGCTCAGTGGGACTACAGTACTGTGCCCGATACGCGTAACTTCAAGTTTACTGTATTTGCTTGTCCTGACTCTATCCTCAGGGATAAGTACGGCATTACCGACATTCCCAGTCTGTATGCTTATGCACAGTCTATCTATGGTGGTGAGGACTATAATGAAAATGACGAAGATCAGCTCAAGGATCCTAGCAACCCTCTGTATCGCCTCGTAGCATATCAGTGCTTGCCCTTCTCAACTACCTATGAGAAGTTCACACGTATCACTTCTACCGAGACAACCGTGCTGAACCCCTGTGAGTGGTATGCTTCTTTCGACTCGCTCCAGACCATCAAGATTGAGCGTCTGACCGTTTCTCGCTACATCACTGGCGACGACAAGCGTAACGACCTCTACATCAACCGTGGTGATATGGTTCGCTGCAAGGATAAGGGTATCCACGTAGACCGTACGCTGAACGACCCCAACTTGCTGCAGGAGGCGCTGAACGGTTTCTATTACACCGTCGACGGTCTGCTGGCTTACAGCGAGGAGGTTAAGCAGGGTGTATTCAACACTCGTATCCGTTTCGATATGATTGATATGTTCCCCGAGTTCATGTCAAACAACCTTCGTAACGAGACTCCTTGGGACTTGACTTCTTGCGAGTCGCCCGATGCTCCCGCACGTAACTACATCCTTCCCAACGGTTATCTTGAGAACGTGAAGGTTAACAGCGACGGTATCTTCCTGTATCAGGGTGCTCGTAGCTGGTACTGGTCATATCAGGGTGATGAGTTCAACCTCTGCTCTGACAACGGTAGCTACGACTGTACATTCCAGTTGCCTTCTGTTCCCACTGGTACCTATCAGATTCGTCTTGGTTTCTGTGCTATGGATTCTCGTGGTATCTGCCAGTTCTATCTGGACGGCGAGCCCAAGGGTATTCCCTTCGATATGCGTAGCACGGGTAACTTCATTGACCGCACCGGTTTCTTCGAGTTGACCAACAACAACTTCACCAAGGATGAGATCGAGGCCAAGAAGAAGGAGATGCACAACCTGAACTGGTATCACGGTCCTCGTGGTATCTTCACCACCGAGTATGGTAAGAAGGACGGTACAAACTGCAACAAGTCACTGTTCTGTAACCAGTCTGGTACTCGTCGTTATGTCCTCTGTACCGCCAACCTTGATGAGAATGTTAAGCATACCATCCGTATCAAGAGTGTTTGGGCTGTAGGTACGGCGTTGGCTATGTTCGACTACTTCGAGATTGTTCCGAAGAGTGTATATGGTGTAGAAGGTGAAGGCAAGGCCGAGGACGATTATTAATTGATTGTTCATAATTCACAATTCACAATTAGGAATTACGATAATTCAAGATTGACTAAATAATTATGAAGAGAAATAAATTGAATAAATTTATGGCAGCTGCGCTGCTGGCCGGAGCACCCATGCTCTGGTCAGCATGCTCAGACACCTGGAACGAGCACTATGATGTTGTGCCTGGTGGTATGGCCGACCAGCCCAGTTTGCTGGAGAATATTACTGCCGATCCTAATCTGGCTAATTTCGCCAAGGTTATCAAGGCTATTGGTGGTGCCGAGTTGCTGGCTTCGCCTCAGCAGTTTACCGTTTGGGCTCCCAAGTCATTGACAGCGGAACAGGCCGACAGTATCATTAAGGTATATAATGACGATGTGACTGCTGGTATGAAGTGGGAGGACAACAAGGCTGTTACTCAGTTCCTGCAGAACCACATGGCTCTGTACGCACGTCCTGTATCGGCTTACACCAACGATACCGTCACCATGCGTAACCGCAAGTACATGCAGATGATTGGTACTGATGACAAGAGTGGTACGCTGGGCGGTAACAAGTTTGGCGAGATGACTCTCTGCAACAATGGTATTCTGTACAAGACAGATGGCATTCTGCAGTTCTTCCCCAACGTGCGTGAGTTTACCGAGTTGAACCCCAAGATGACCAAGCTCACCGAGTTCCTCAAGTCATACGATGAGTATGAGTTGAACGAGTCGGCTTCTACTCCTGGTGGTATCGAGGATGGAAAGACCATCTACCTCGACTCTGTAACTACCATCCGTAACAAGGTGCTGAACAGTCTCGCTTTCATCGAGCGTGAGGATAGTGTCTACACCTTCTTGGCTCCTACCGATGATGTGTGGGATGCCGAGTATGAGCGTTACGGCAAGATGTTCGTTTACAACAACAGTGTTCCCGAGGCAACTCGCGACTCTCTGGCTCAGATCAACACCAGCATGCGCATTCTCAGCGGTCGTTTCTTCAACACCAGCAAGAACTGGCGCTACAACTTCCATCCCACAGACTCGCTTTGCAATACCAACTATGGCGAGCAGCAGGTTCACAATCCCCGTCGCAATGTGTTCTACAATCCCGAGAAGACTTTGCTGAATGGCTTGGATAAGATTACTTGCTCGAACGGTTTTGTATATGTGGATGACAAGGGTGTTATCGATCCTCATAAGACATTCTTCGGCCGTACCGATATGGATGCTTCTTCTGCTTTCTACTATGAGGCTCCCAAGGACAAGAACAATGTGTCTACCATGAACGTAAGCAACCGTACCTACGAGGTTTACGAGATGGATACCACTTATGTCACTGATCCCGAGACTGGTGATGAAATCACCGTTATTTCTCAGTCTGATCGTCTGAAGAAGCGTTACAACTATGTTGAGGTAACCGCTAAGACTGCTCAGTCGCACACCGAGTTGGAGTACAAGGTGCCCGGTACTTTGTCGAACGTATATTATAATGTATATGTTGTTGTAGCTTGCGATCGTCGTAACGACCTGCCTCTCTGGTTCCAGGTTCAGCAGAGCGTTCAGAACGAGAAGGGTGTGTTCGGCACCAAGGCTAGCTTCGTGAACCCCCACGCTGTAACTGAGGGTAGCGTAGAGAACTCTGACGTCATCCTGAAGCAGAGTAACAGCAACCGTTGCTATGTGGCTGATCCTACCAAGATGGATACCATCCTGATTCAGAGTGGTGTGAAGTATGATTTCAGCGGTTATGGTGTTGACGACGGTGTTGTGAAGTACACCATCAGTTCATTCGGTCCCTCTGCCACCAGTTATCGTGAGCGCATCTACACCCGTACATTGCGTCTGAACGAGATTATTCTTATTCCTTTCGAGACAAAGGAGGAGGCAGAGGCTGCTGCTGATGACTTGGATGCATTCAACGACGTATTACTTGAAGGTATAAAGGAAAACTAATACGATATGAAAAAGCTTAATATATTTTGTCTTTCACTCTTGATGGTTTCACCTCTCGGTATGTACGCACAGACTGAGGAAGAGGAAACACAGGAGGAGGTTTCGGTAGTAGTCTATCGAAAAGCTAAGAAGGAAGGCCCTACACGTACTATCACTGGTAAGGTTTTGGATCAGACCGGCAAGGCTCCCCTGGCTGGTGTGCTCATCCAGTCTATTGCAGGTGAGGGTTATTCTACATTGAGTGAAGAGGATGGTACTTTCTCTCTCGAGGTACCTCTGTACAGCAGTGCTGTGAGCGTAACCATCCCTGGTTACAACACCATCCGTGTGGGCTTGAACAAGTCTGGCAAGCTGCGTGACATTATCATGCAGAGCGATGCCGCTAAGGGCCTCTACACTGCCGATGATAACATCACCAACATGGTAAGCACCGGTTCGCTTGAGTATACCGCCGAGCGCAATATCAAGGGCGAGGTTGAAAACCAGTTGGGTGCCAACGTTCGTTCTATCCAGCGCAGTGGTGCCATTGCTGTGGGTAACTATATGAACATTGGTGGTGTGAATTCTTTGCAGAGCAACTCACAGCCTCTGGTTGTGTTGGACGGTGTCATCATCGACCAGCAGTACAGCCGCGAGATGCTTCACTCGGGTTACTACAACGACATTCTCACCAACATCAACCCTGTTGATATCGAGAAGGTGGAAGTGTTGAGCAATGGTACTGCCCTCTATGGTAGCAAGGGTGCCAATGGTGTGATCCTTATCACCACCAAGCGTTGTAACACCATCGCAACCCGTATCGAGGCTGTCCTCAATATGGGTGTTGAGACCCTGCCCAAGCAGTACAGCATGATGAATGGTGCGCAGTTCAAGACCTATGCTTCTGGTCTTTTGCAGTCAACCAACACCACTGCCAACAACTTCAAGTTCCTGAAGACTGATCCCAATTATTATTGGTACAACAAGTACAACAACAATACCGATTGGTCAGACCATATTTATAATGAGGCTTTGCTTCAGAACTACTCTCTTAATGTACAGGGTGGTGGTGACGTAGCCAAGTATATGCTTTCAGTTGGTTTCACCAAGGACAATGGTACCATCAAGGAGACTAACCTGAACCGTCTGAACATCCGTTTCAACACCGACATTGTTGTTACCAGCAAGTTCGACATCCGTTTCGATGCCAGCTACACCAACCAGACTCGTAAGCTGTTCGACCTGGGTGCTCCTACAAGCTATGATGCTAAGTCTATCACCAGCTTGAACTTCCTGTCGGATGCCAAGAGTCCTATGCTGAGTCCCTATTCATTCGCTTTGAACAAGATTCAGAAGAACCACTTGGACATCGTGGACGAGGACTACTTGGACGAGGTTTCTACCTTGCAGAATGCTAACTATCGTCTTGCCAACCCTGCTGCCATCATCGAGTATGGTACAGCCGAGAACAAGAACTACTTCGATAATAGCTACGTAAACATCGCTATTACTCCCAAGTACAAGATCAACGAGCATCTGACTGCCAGCACACTGTTCTCTTACACCGCTGTCAACACCAACGAGAAGCACTATGTGCCCATGAATGGTGTGCCCAGCTATTTTGTAACTGAATTGCAGAGCACCATGCAGAACGAGGCTGGTTCAATGTACGCTAAGCAGAACACCATCAACAGCGACACCCGCATTGACTGGTTGAAGAGCTACAACGCACATAACATTCACCTGCTTGGTGGTTTCCGTCTGATCAACGAGAGCTACTCTCTCAACACTCAGCATGGTTATAACACCGGTAACGACAAGACTCCTTACATTGACAACACTTCAAACAAGACCAGTGATGGTATCGACGCTAAGTGGATGGACCTCGCTTGGTACGGTCAGGCAGAGTACAACTATGCTAACCGCTACTACTTGCAGGGTAACCTGACTATGCAGACCAACTCACAGTTCGGTCGTGACGTGAAGAGCGGTATCAAGGTAGGCGGTGTCGTATGGGGGCTCTTCCCCAGCGTTCAGGCAGGTTGGGTTGCCAGCAACGAGAAGTTCTTCGATGTTCCTGGCATTGACTACTTGAAGCTGACCGCAGGTTACAGCCTCTCTGGTAATGACAACATGATCTACGATGCATCTCGCACCTACTTGAAGAGTGTACTCTTTATGAATAAGGTGTCAGGTGTCACTCTGAGCAACATCGGTAACACCGAGCTGCAGTGGGAGACTACCCGCCGCTTCAACGCAGGTCTTGAGATGAACACTTTGAACAACCGTCTGGGTGTTAAGTTCAACTACTTCAAGTCATGGACTGGCAACCTCATCACTCTTCAGGAGCTTGGTTTCGTCAGCGGTCTTGACTACAACTACAGCAACGGTGGCTCGCTCGAGAACGAGGGCTTCGACGTAACTGTCAATGCTCACCTCATCAGCAAGAAGAACTGGAACTGGACTGTAGGTGCCAGCATGGGTCACTTCGTAAATAAGGTGACTGCCCTGCCCGACGGCAACAAGTCATTCGAGACCAGCGTACTGGGTGGTACTGTTCTTACCGAGGTTGGCAAGAGCGTCAACACCTTCTACGGTTATCGCACCAATGGCGTTTACGCTACTACTGCCGATGCTAAGGCTGAAGGCAAGTACATCCAGGACGAGACTGGTAAGCAGACCTTCTTCGGTGCTGGTGATGTTCGCTTCGTCGACCTTGACAACAACGGCGTTATCAACGAGGACGACCGCACTGTCATCGGTGATGCTACTCCCGACATCTATGGTAACATCTTCACCAAGCTGTCTTACAAGAACCTGGCTTTGGACGTGAACTTCAACTATAGCCTGGGTGGCGACGTTTACAACTACAACCGTCAGCAGCTTGAGAGCGGTTCACGCTTCATGAACCAGACCTCTGCCATGCTGAACCGTTGGACCACTGAAGGTCAGGTTACTGAGATGCCTAAGGCAACTTATGGCGACCCCATGGGCAACAGCCGCTTCAGCGACCGTTGGATCGAGGATGGCAGCTACCTGAAGTTGAAGACTGTCACCTTGAGCTACAAGCTTCCTATCGACAACACCTTCATCCAGGGTATCACCATCTGGGGTCAGGCTAACAACCTGCTCACCCTCACCAAGTATCTGGGCAACGATCCCGAGTTCTCATACAACAACTCAGTATTGTTCCAGGGTGTTGACGGTGGTCTGCTGGCTCGTGGCCGCAGCTTCCACATCGGTGTTAAAATCAACCTTTAATAGATATTCATAATTCAAAGCAAATAGTAGATTATGAAACTTAATAAATTATTTCTTTCATTAGCGATGGCTGGTTCTGTAGCAGGAGTCACCACGTCATGTAGCGACATGTTGGACAAGGGTAACGAGTATGTTATCTACACCGATGGTCGTGAGCTGACCAACCCTGCCGATACCGTAACCTCATTGTTGGGTATTCTCAATCAGCTTCAGTCCATTGCTGTTCGCACCAATCTTTTGGGTGAGGTGCGTGCTGACCTTGTAAATGTTAACTCAAATGCATCTATCGACCTCAAGAACCTGGCCAATTTTGATGCTAATGTAACGGGTGACGAGGATGCCAATAAGTACAATGTGCCTCGTGACTACTATGGTGTAATCAATAACTGCAACTACTATCTGGCTCATGCCGATAGTACTGCAGGTAACACCAACCGTAACGAGAAGTATTTCATTTATGAGATTGGTCAGGTACATAGCATTCGTGCATGGGTTTATCTTCAGACAGTACTGGCCTATGGTCGAGTACCTCTGATTACCGAGCCCGTCATCACAAAGCTTCAGAGCGAGGCCCAGTATCCTATGGTCGAGCTTAACGAGGTTTGTGACTACTTCATTGACGATCTGCAGCAGTACTATGGTCGTGAGTATCCCGATCCTCAGACCTTTGGTAGTGATGTCAATCCTAAATTGTGCTTCTTCCCCACTCAGGTTGTCATGGGTGACCTCTACCTCTGGAAGGCAGTGGCAAATCATGATCCCGAGATGGCCAAGAAGGCTGCCAAGTGCTACTATGACTACATCATGTGGGACAAGAGCGGCAAGCGACTCACAACTATGAGCACTCAAAGCATTGCATGGGGAGATCGTGCTCTCTTCCAGGAGAAGTATGAACGTCCTAATGGTAGCTTGAGCTATACATTTGGCGGAAACTGGGGTTCTGCAAATGTTGAGGGTATCACCTGTATCCCCATGGACTCTGCTTCTACCAGCGGTTACTACAACGAGTTGCGTAACCTCTACAACTACACCTACAAGACCGAGGTTAAGGAGGCAAGCATATCTCCCTCGCAGAGTCTTATCGACCTGAGTGAGAGCCAGGAGTGGTATGGATACGATCAAAACCGCAAGGTGGTAAAGGTTGATAATACTAAGTTCGAGGATGAGCAGATCGAGGATCACATGTTGGGCGACCTTCGCTTCCAGGCTAACTACTACAAGCGTAAGATCACTCACAATGCTACCGAGTACACTCAGCAGACTATCTACAAGCATGAGCAGCAGCACGTAGGTATCTACCGTGTTACTCAGCTCTACCTGCGTCTGGCCGAGGCTTTGAACTATGCTGGCTATCCCCGTTTCGCACGTACCATCCTTACCATCGGTCCCAACAATACCGTTATCGAGGGCGAGGTACTGCCTTACTACACTTCGGATGCCGACAAGGAGTTCCTGTCTTACTTCAAGTTCGACAACACCAACTTCATCAGCTATGCTCAGAGCTACAATGCTCTGCTCGACACTCTCGATATGGTAAAGGGTTACGATCCCTTCTATCGTGATGCTGAGAACACCATCACCATGCGTGGTATCCACAGCCGTGGTTCTGGTCTTGCATTCCTCAATCCCAACTACTGTGCCTTGGCTACTCCCGATAGCACCAGCTATCCCTTCGCTTTGGCAAAGCAGGTTGGTTCGAAGATCAAAAAGGAAGACTATGAGTTCCCCAAGGAGCCCACAAAGCCCAAGGAGGTTCTCAAGCCCTCAACCTGGGACAAGTATCCTCGCGAGACTCTCGAGCAGGATGCCTATGTTGAGTTCGGTGGTAAGAAAGCCAACTATAAGCGTTATCAGGATAGTGTAAGTAACTACATCAAGTATCTCGATGTCACCATGCCTGCTTATGAGTCAGAATATGCTGCATGGTCGGCTGAGACTGCAGAGAAGCAGTTGAAGTACGATGCTGACACCGCTGCTTACAACCGTCGTCACGAGGTGTTTGCCGAGTCTTACGATGTTTGGTATAAGAGTGCATTCAGCAATGCTAGCTTCATCGAGAAGGAGCAGGCTATTGTAGACCAGGCTATCCTCGACGAGCAGGCTCTTGAAATGGCTTACGAGGGCAACCGCTTCTTCGACCTCATGCGTCGTGCCCTTTGGTACAACGACAACAGCAAGCTTGCTAATCCCATTGCAAAGCGCAATCCCGCGCTCCAGGGCAAGCTCATGAACCGCCACAACTGGTACTTGAACTGGAAGAACAAGATTGGTTACTAATGTAACAGTGTGGATTTGCTACACGTAAATCCTAAAAATCATAAAATCCTTGCTTGGGTAAAACCTTGCAAGGATTTTTTTTGCTCATATCCTTTCTTTTTTGTATCTTTGCGCGCTATAAAGTGTAGCGACTATAATTGGTGCAGTAAACGTGCAGCGCTGATGCCGTGTTTGCATGGCAAACGTAATGCTACACCCGTATACGTGATAAAAGAAAATTATAAAAGATATGGCAAAGTTCGTAGAAAGAAACAACCTGAATCTTCCCGAGGTTAATGCGGAGGTTCTGGCAGAATGGAAGGCTAAAGATGTCTTCCATCGCAGCATCACAGAGAAGGATGGCTGTCCCGAATTCGTATTCTTTGAAGGTCCTCCATCAGCAAATGGCCATCCTGGCATTCACCATGTCATGGGTCGTACCATCAAGGATACTTTCCTTCGTTACAAGACAATGTCTGGATACAAGGTGAACCGTAAGGCAGGATGGGATACACACGGACTTCCCGTTGAGCTCAGCGTGGAGAAGAGCCTTGGCATTACCAAGGAGGATATTGGCAAGAAGATCAGTGTTGACGACTACAATGACGCATGCCGTAAGAACGTCATGATGTATACCGACGAGTGGACCGACCTTACCGACAAGATGGGCTACTGGGTAGACCTCGAGCATCCTTATATCACATACGACAACAAGTACATCGAGTCTCTGTGGTGGCTTCTGAAACAGCTCTACAACAAGGATCTGCTTTACAAGGGTTACACCATTCAGCCTTATAGTCCTGCTGCGGGTACAGGTTTGTCCAGCCACGAGCTGAACCAGCCCGGTTGCTATCGCGATGTCAAGGACACCACCGTTACGGCTCAGTTCAAGGTGCTCGACGTATGCGAGGGCCTGAAGGGCAAGGGCGAATATACTCCTTGTGACGAGGCAGAGAACCTTCCTACCTATATCCTGGCGTGGACCACAACACCTTGGACATTGCCCAGCAACACAGCACTCTGTGTAGGTCCCAAGATTGACTATGTAGCCGTTGTCGGCCACAATCCCTATACCGACGAGAAGGCCGTATATATCATGGCCGAGAGTCGTCTGGCAGCATACTTCCAGCCCGCTAAGGACGAGGAAGGCAACGAACACCCCCTTCAGATTATCTGGCGTGGTAAGGGTACTGACCTCGTAGGTCTGCACTACCAGCAGCTCATGCCTTGGGTTAAGCCTTGTGCTCTCGAAGGCGACAAGGTCATCGACAAGAGTGCCGACGCATTCCGTGTCATCCCTGGCGATTATGTCACTACCGAGGACGGTACTGGTATCGTACACATCGCGCCTACTTTTGGTGCCGACGATGCCAAGGTAGCCAAGGATGCAGGCATCCCTTCGCTCTTTGTCATCGACAAGGCTGGCGACACGCGTCCTATGGTTGACTTCACCGGTAAGTACTTCGTGAAGGACGATATGGACGAGCAGTTCGTAGCAGTCTGCGTCAACGAGGCATACTGGAAGCACAGTGGCGATTTCGTCAAGAATGCCTATGACCCCAAGTACAACGTCGACGGCAAGTACGACGAGAAGACTGCCCAGAAGGAAATGGACCTCAATGTCATCCTCTGCATCGAAATGAAGGAAGAGGGTACTGCTTTCAAGATTGAGAAGCACGTGCATAACTATCCTCACTGCTGGCGTACCGACAAGCCTGTCCTCTATTATCCCCTCGATTCATGGTTCATCCGCTCTACTGCTTGCAAGGAGCGTATGTCTGAGCTTAATAACACCATCCTTTGGAAGCCCGAGGCAACTGGCTCGGGTCGTTTCGGCAAGTGGCTCGAGAACCTCAACGACTGGAACCTCAGCCGTAGCCGTTACTGGGGAACACCTCTTCCCATCTGGCGCAACCGCGACACCAAGGAGGAGATTTGCATTGGCAGTGTTGAGGAGCTGTACAACGAGATTGAGAAGGCTGTGACTGCCCGTGTCATGACCAGCAACCCATTAAAGGACAAGGGCTTTGTTCCCGGTGACATGAGTCAGGAGAACTACGACCGCATCGACTTGCATCGTCCCTATGTTGATGACATCAAGTTGGTTGGCAAGGATGGAAGCGTGCTGACGCGCGAGCTTGACCTCATCGACGTTTGGTTTGACTCGGGTGCTATGCCTTATGCCCAGATACATTACCCCTTCGAGAACAAGGATGCGCTTGATAACCGTAAGTGCTATCCCGCCGACTTTATTGCTGAGGGCGTTGACCAGACCCGTGGCTGGTTCTTTACCCTTCATGCTATCGCTACAATGGTATTCGACTCTGTGGCCTACAAGGCAGTTATCAGTAATGGTCTGGTGCTCGACAAGAATGGTATTAAGATGTCAAAGCGTCTGGGTAATGTTATCAATCCTTTCGACTGCATCAAGGACTTTGGTATCGACCCCGTGCGTTGGTACATGATTACTAACTCTGCTCCTTGGGACAACCTCAGCTTCGACCCCGAGGGCGTCAAAAAGGTGGCTGCCGGTTTCTTCCGTCAGATTCACCAGACCTATAGCGGTATCTTCGCACCTTATGCCAACGGTGACGGTTTCACTGGCGAGGAGCCTATGGTGGCCTATGCCGAGCGCGATGTGATGGACCGTTGGATTATCAGCAGCCTGAACAGTCTCGTCAAGGAGGTCAAGGCTTCGCTCGACGACTACGAGCCTACTCGTGCTGGTCGTGCCATCCAAGAGTTTGTCGATGTTGACTTCTCAAACTGGTACGTTCGTCTTTGCAAGAAGCGTCTCTATGATGATGGTATGACTCAGGACAAGCTGGCTTGCTATCAGACTATGTACGAGTGCTTGCTTACACTCTCTAAGCTTATTGCTCCCATCTCCCCCTTCTATGCTGACCGCCTCTACAAAGATCTGGCACCTAGCAACGCATGCGATAGTGTACATCTTGACAGTTATCCTGTCTGCAACGAGGCTAACATCGACGCACAGCTCGAGGAGGATATGAAGTTCGTGCAGAAGATATGCTCTATGGCACTGTCGTTGCGCAAGAAGGAATCCATCGGCGTACGTCAGCCTCTGCACCGCATTGCTATTCCCGTTACCGACCAACGCATCAAGGAGGGTGTTGAGTCGCTCAAGCAGATTATCCTCGACGAATTGAATATCAAGGAGGTTGAGTTTGTTGAAGGCAATATGGTGGATAAGCACGTGAAGCCCAACTTCCGTGTTATGGGTAAGAAGTTCGGCAAGCAGATGAAGGCTGCCGCCGCTGTCGTTACCGCTTTGAGTCAAGAACAGATATCTCAGCTCGAGCAGGGTTCACTTGCTATTGAGGTAGAAGGTACTGCTTATGAACTCTCTCGCGAGGATGTGGAGATCAGCGCAGAGGATATGCCCGGATGGAGTGTTACCAACGAAGGCGTACTCACCGTTGCTCTCGACATCACCATTACGCCCGAGCTTCGTCTCGAGGGTGTGGCACGCGATGTCAACCGCAGCATTCAGGCCATGCGTAAGAAGATGGATCTTCAGTATAAGGATCGCATCATTGTTACCTTGCCCGATACGCCCGAGAACCAGGCAGTACTGAAAGAGTTCTCTGCATATATCTGCTCACAGGTTCTGGCCGATGAAATAAAGCTTGGTGATGAATTGAACGTCCAGAAAGTATAAAAAAGTAATGAATTGAAATACAACCAAAGGAGATTGTGGAGTTTCTGCTCTCTTTCTCCTTTGGCTTCCATAAAATCCTTATTTCAAACTTAAACAATCATCCTACACCTTATTTATAGCTATGGAAGAGAAGAAACACTATACCGACGAGGAACTCGAGGAGTTTCGCGTGTTGATTGAAGAGAAACTGGCTATGGCCCAGCGTGACTATGAGAAGGTCATTGACGAGTTGACCAACCGTAACAGCAATGGTGTAGACGACACGTCGCCCACTTTCCATGCTTTGGAGGAGGGCAGTTTCGCTCAGTCTAAAGAGCAGTTGGTAGGTCTTGCCAATCGTACACAGAAGTACATTGCAGGCTTGAAGGCTGCTTTGATACGTATCGAGAAGAAGACCTATGGCATCTGCCGTGAGACAGGTAAGCTTATACCCAAAGAGCGCCTGCGTGCCGTTCCTCATGCCACTCTCTGCATTGAAGTTAAGCAAAACAATCGCATACACTAATGACGATAGTCGTCTGGGCTTCTCATTGTTGCCTAAATGGCTTAACACGCAAGCGACAATGAGCGGACAGACTATGTGGTGGTGTCTTATGCCATAAAGGTTATGACATGACCGTGACCCTTTGGCGAATCGTTACACGGTGAGTTATAAAGTATTGGAATTGAAGAGTTGATGAAGTTAGAAAAGAAACAAGCCTGGCTGGCAGTTGCTGTCGTCCTGTTGCTTATCATTATTGATCAGTATAGTAAGATATACGTCAAGACCCATTTCTCTCTTGGCGAGGACGTTCCTGTCTTCGGTTTGGACTGGTGGAGGCTGAAGTTTATCGAGAACGACGGCATGGCCTTTGGCATGGAGTTTGGTTCCAAGTTGTTCCTTACGCTATTCCGTGTTTTTGCCAGTGGAGCCATGATATGGTATATAGGCAAGAGGATTAAGTCAGGCATCAAAACAGGTTTTCTTCTCACCCTCACTTTTATCCTTGCTGGAGCCGTAGGTAACATCATCGACTGTATGTTCTATGGACTTATCTTCTCCGAGTCACCCCTCTATGGGCCAGTTGCCTCGTGGGTGGATTTTGGCGAAGGTTACGGCTCTTTCATGCACGGCAAGGTGGTAGACATGTTCTATTTTCCTTTGTTTGAGTTTGATTGGCCCAGTTGGATTCCCTTTATCGGTGGTAAGCACTTCGAGTTCTTCAGTGCCATCTTCAATTTTGCCGATGCCTGCATCACCTGTGGTGTCTTTGCCTTCCTGCTGTTCTATCGCAACGAACTCTCGCAGAAGGTCAAAGAGGATGAGATGTCGAATGAAGAAGAATCCGACGAAAAGGCTGGCGAACAATAGCCGCATAATACTGCAAGCATAAAGTAAGAGTCTTTTATTACTTGGTATAAATAGAATAGCATAATGAAAAGTGTATCAAGAAAATATACAATAGCATCTGAAGCTACTTCTTCCTTCGTGTGTAAGAAGCAACTGCCAGCATTGTCCTCTTTCTTGGTGACATGTTTTGTTATGCTGTTTGCCTTCCTGCTTGCTTCGTGCAAGCCTGGTACGCCTGCCGGTGTGCTCTCTCAGTCAGAGATGGAGGATGTCCTCTATGACTATCATCTGGCGCAAGGTGTTGCCGAATGTGGCGACGGCGATGTAGAGCAGAATCGTTATAAGTATGTTCAAGCCGTCTTCCAAAAGCACGGCATCACCGAGGCAGAGTTCGACTCCAGCATGATATGGTATTCGGCCAACTCCGAGCTGTTGCTCAAGATATACGCCCGTCTGAATGAACGTTTCGAATCAGAGTCGAAAGGCTTGGGTCTTGGTGTCAGCGAGACGGAGATGTTTGCCAATATGTCGGCTGTGGGCGATACCGCCAATATATGGTCGGGAAGCAAGATGCTTGTTCTGCAAAACAACCGCACCAACAACCTGCGCACCATCACCATCAATGCCGACTCAACTTTCCGTCCCGGTGATAATTATAAGCTGAGCTTCAGCGCCCAGTTCCTTGGCGATTCGCGCGAAGCCTATGCATTCCTTAACGTACAGTACAAGGACAAGACGAATGCATCAGTCTATACTCGCATCTCATCTAGTCCTGATATCCGTTTGGATTTGCCTCAGCGTACTGATTGTGACGATTTTGAGACGGAGAAGATTACCGTGACGTTCTTCTCTGCACTCAATCCTTCTCAGGATTATTCCAGCTACCTGTGCATCATGAATACAGCGTTGCTCCGCATTCATTCCAAGGATGTAGGCAAGGCCGCAGACAAGGATAGCGAGAAGTCCGATTCACTAGCTCTCGATAGTCTCTCGACCGACTCCCTGGCACTTGCAGATAGTCTTGGTACGCCTGTCAAGAATTCGTTGCCAGAACGGTCTGGCGATGATATGGATAAAGGAGTCGTCCTAAAGGAAGCACTTCCTTCTATTCAAAGTTCTAAGGCTAGGGCAGTAAAACGTTCGATAAATGAACGGTAAGACTGCAAGCATCCTTCGTGAAGATATGAAATGGCATAATGCATATTGAACTTGGCAATGAGGAAAGTGGCTGCACATAGAGTGATACTAGCCGACGGCACCATACTGCCTATGGAGGTAGTGACGTTGGACGAGAGAGGACAAGTGGTGGAACATCACAAACTCACGCACGAAGAGGCTGGGGTAGAGTGGTACGAGGGAGAATACAGAATTCAACTTGGTGAGGAGATGACATCCACGGCCAAGTTGTTATAGAGATACGATAAATACATACAATCAATCAACCAATTAGGAATATATGAATAAGGTTATTATCACAGTAGTGGGTAAGGATAACAAAGGAATCATTGCTCGTGTGTGCACTTATCTGGCCGATCACGATGCCAACATTCTGGACATCTCTCAGACCATTGTGAGTGGTTTCTTCAATATGATGATGATTGTTGACCTGGCTGATACCGATGGCAATTTCGACCAGATTCAGAACGACTTGCACGAGTTGGGGCTGATGATGGGCCTCGAGATAAAGTGCCAGCGTGAAGAGATATTCGAGAAGATGCACAGGATTTGATGCCTTTCACAGGCTTCGCTTCCGTTCTTCTCACTTTTTAACCATTAAAACAAACGATTTTATATGGCTTTTGATTTAGAAAAGATTGTCCGTCCCAATATCTGGCGTCTGCAGCCTTACAGCTGTGCACGCGACGAGTTCAAGGGACGTCCCGCCAAGGTTTTTCTCGATGCCAACGAGAGTCCTTATAACAACCCCTATAACCGTTATCCCGATCCTATGCAGGAGGAGCTTAAAGCCCTTCTCTCAAAGGTGAAGGGAGTTCCTGCCGAGAGCATCTTCCTAGGCAATGGCAGCGACGAGGCTATTGACCTTGTTTACAGAATATTCTGTACACCTGGTGTGGACAATGTGGTAGCTATCGAGCCCACCTATGGCATGTACAGTGTGTGTGCCGATATCAACGATGTGGAATATCGCACGGTTCTTTTGGACGACAATTATCGTCTTAATGCCGACAAGGTGCTTCAGGCTGTCGACGACCGTACTAAGGCCATCTGGCTCTGCACCCCCAATAATCCCACGGGTAACTCGCTCGAGCGTGCGCAGATAGAGAAGATACTCGATAACTTCACCGGTATTGTCATTGTGGACGAAGCATACAGCGATTTTGCAGCCGTTCGTCCCTTCCGTGTCGATTTGGGACGCTGGCCTAACTTGGTTGTCCTCAATACCTTTAGTAAGGCATGGGGCTGTGCGGCTATTCGTCTCGGCATGGCATTTGCCTCGAAGGATATCATCGGTCTCTTCAACAAAGTGAAGTATCCATATAACGTCAACGAACTGACGCAGCAGAAGGCTATTGCAATGCTCAAGGATCTAGGCAAGGTCAACCAGTGGCTTGCATCCATACGTTCCGAGCGTGCCAAGGTTATTGCCGCTTTTGCCGAACTGCCTGTCTGCGAGAAGGTATTCGACACCGATGCCAATTTCTTCCTGGCACGTGTGAAGGATGCTAATGCCATCTATAACTACCTCATCGACTGTGGCATTGTGGTGCGCAACCGTCATCGTGTCAAGCTCTGTGGTAACTGCTTGCGCATTACCGTGGGTACTCCTAACGAGAATATTGAACTCTTGGCAGCTCTTCGCCGCTACAAATAAGATATTGCTATGAAGAAAGCCCTGTTTATAGATCGTGACGGCACAATCCTGGTTGAGCCAGCCGACGAGCAGATAGATTCATTTGAGAAGTTTCAGTTCGTGCCCGGTGCTATCGGTGCATTGACCTTCTTGCGTAAACATACTGATTATGAGTTTGTAATGGTGTCAAACCAGGATGGCCTTGGAACCGATTCCTATCCCGAAGCCGATTTTTGGCCTACTCACAATCTTATGCTTTCTGTGTTGAAAGGCGAAGGTGTAGAGTTCGATGATATGCTCATCGACCGTTCCTTCCCCGAGGACAATCTTCCTACTCGTAAACCCGGTACCGCCATGCTTACACAGTATATGAATGGCGACTATGATCTCAGCCAGTGCTATGTGATTGGCGATCGTGCCACTGATGCCAAGTTGGCCGAGAACCTTGGCTGCAAGTCCTTCATACTGAACGATGTGATGACTTGGGATAAGGTCAAGGAACTTATCTTTGCTGGTGAGCGAAGTGCCGAGGTGAAGCGTACGACCAAGGAGACAGACATCTTCGTAAGTGTTAACCTTGATGGTAATGGTAAGAGCGACATTTGCACAGGTCTTGGTTTCTTCGACCACATGCTTGAGCAGATTGCTAAGCACGGGCAGATAGACCTTACTATACGTTGTAATGGCGACCTCCATGTTGACGAGCATCACACCATCGAGGACACTGCCCTTGCTCTGGGCGAATGTCTTCTGAAGGCCCTGGGCGACAAGCGTGGCATCGAGCGTTACGGCTATTGTCTGCCTATGGACGACTGCCTCTGCCAGGTGGCACTCGACTTTGGCGGACGTCCTTGGCTGGTATGGGATGCCGAGTTCCATCGCGAGAAGGTGGGAGAGATGCCCACCGAGATGTTCTTGCATTTCTTCAAGAGTCTTTCCGATGCATCCAAGATGAATCTCAACATTAAGGCAGAGGGACAGAACGAACATCATAAGATAGAAGGCATCTTCAAGGCTTTGGCACGTGCCATCCGTATGGCTGTACGTCGCGATATCGAACATTTCACATTACCCAGCAGTAAAGGTACTCTATAAGGCTCAGTGCAATCTCCTGATTTCTCCTCCCAGCTTCTCTCACAGGCAGTCGACGAGTTCAGCAAACTGCCTGGAGTAGGACCCAAGACAGCTCTCCGCCTTGTCTTGCACTTGTTGCGTCAGGATGTCGAGCAGGTCGACGCATTCTCATCTGCCATCTCCCGTTTGCGCAAAGAAGTGAAATACTGTGAGGTATGCCATAATATCAGCGACAACGATGTATGCTCTATCTGCTCCAATCCCAAGCGCGATGCCTCGACCATCTGTGTGGTAGAGAATATTCAGGACGTGATGGCTATCGAGAAGACACAAAGTTTCCGTGGTCTCTATCACGTGCTTGGAGGTGTCATCTCGCCCATGGAGGGCATCGGTCCTTCCGACCTTCAGATTGCATCGCTCGTAGAGCGTGTCCATAACAACGATATCACAGAGGTCATCCTTGCCCTTTCGCCCACGATGGAGGGCGACACCACCAACTTCTACATCTTCCGCAAGTTGGCCGATGCCGATGTCACCATCAGTGTCATAGCGCGAGGTGTTGCGCAGAACGACGAACTGCAGTACACCGACGAGGTGACGCTGGGACGAAGCATCATCAACCGCACTCCTTTCAAAAAATAACCGACAATGAACAAACTAGATAAACAACTATTACTGACATATATCCTCACGCTCGTTGTAGCCATCGGCTGCTATCTCTATTTCGAGTTCAGTGGACAGAAGGTGGTATCCGTGGCCAGTAAGCCAGGGATCTCCGATGCAAAATATATGACCGAGGTCGTCACCGATCTTTTGGCCATCCTCTTTGTCTACCTCTCTACCCGCTTGATGCGTATGCCCAAAGTGCTGCGCTCCATTGCAGCCAACAATGCCAAGTATGCACAGTGGGCTTACCTGCGTTGGGCCATGCTGGCCTTTATCATCTTCCTTGGCGAAGGCGTACATTATTTCTATAACAGCCCAAGCACCGTGGGATGTCCCATCATAGGTTGTCTGGCTATGTTCTTCGTCTGGCCCACGTCAGTTCGTAGAGAAGGTGAGATAAAAGCTGCCAACGAGTTTGGTCTGCATGAGTAGCAATACATTGTCAGGTGCAATGAAGTTAAGTGTTATCATAGTCAACTACAACGTACGACGCTATCTCTTTCAGTGTCTGTGCAGTGTGAAAGCCGCCATAGTGGGGCTTGATGCTGATGTGTGGGTTGTCGATAATGCGTCGCAGGACGGTTCTATAGCCTTCCTTCGTTCTCACTTTCCAGAAATACATTTCATTGAGAATGAGGAGAATGTCGGATTCTCGCGTGCCAACAATGCTGCCATTCGTATGACGCAGAGCGAATATGTCCTCTTGCTCAATCCCGATACCATAGTGACGCATGCTGCCATTCTGGAGTGTGTGCGATGGATGGACGAACATCCTGATGCAGGTTCGGTAGGTGCAGCCTTGCACAATGCCTCAGGCAGTTTTGCCTGGGAGTCCCGACGTGGTGTTCCTACTCCCTTCGTTTCGTTTTGCAAGATCAGTGGTCTGAACCGTCTCTTCCCCCGTCATCACGTCATCGGCCGTTACTATATGCGCTATCTTGATCGCAATGAAGCGTCAGAGATAGACATCCTTAGCGGTGCATATATGATGTTGCGCCGCAAGGCACTCGACCAGGTAGGTCTTCTCGACGAGACCTTCTTCATGTACGGCGAAGACATCGACCTCTCGTATCGTCTGCTCAGGGGTGGTTGGAAGAACTATTACATTCCGCGTCCTGTGCTGCACTACAAGGGCGAGAGCGAGCATCCCAGCACCATCCGCTACGTCAACGTCTTCCACCAGGCCATGATCATCTTCTACGAGAAGCATTTCAGCAAGAAATACTTCCTTTCGGGCTTCCTCATTCGCATGGCAGTATACTTCAAGGCATTCCTCACATTGTGCAAACATGGCATCTCGAAGGTGTTCCGCCTGTTCCCTCATCGCGAGGCGCATCTGCATTTCTATTGCTATTGTGGCGCTGCGAACAAGGAGGTGGTTGAGCGACTGGCCCATGAACAGGGAGCAACGATTGAGTTTGCCGAATTCGGTCAGTATCCCACCGAGAATAAGAATACGGCGTTTATGCTCTTCGATACGACAACCTATAGCTACGACCAGATTCTTGCTCACCTCGTTCAGGCCAGCGAGAAAGGCATGACAATATGCCTTGCCACCTACACCCCACAGATTGGTATCCTGCTGCCTTGACTCCTGTCAGCCGCACACACATAGCCTTAATCCTGAATTGTTAAAAGCCGAATCCTACCCATGATAACTTTCCGTGCTCTCGAACTGTCTGATGTAGATGTTCTCTATCAAATTGAGAATGAAGAGTCTGTGTGGCAATACAGCAACACTAATGCTCCCTACAGCCGTTTTGCGCTAGAGCAGTTCGTGCTTTCCAGTGCCCACGACTTTTATCAGGATGGTCAGTTGCGCCTCGTGGCCGAATGCGAAGGTCGTTGTGCTGGTATTGTCGACTTGTTTAACTACGATCCCCATCATCTGCGTGCCGAGGTGGGCATCTATATTATGCCAGAGTTTCGGGGTAAGGGATTTGGGGCAGAGGCTTTGCGTCAGCTCATATCCTATACCGAACGTCACCTGCAGCTGCATCAGCTGGTAGCCTTTGTGGCTGTGCAGAACAACGCTGCCATTCAATGTTTCGAGCATGCTGGCTTTGTGCAGAGTGGTGTGCTGAAAGACTGGATAGCATTACGTCCGGGCATCTTCTCCGATGTTAGTGTCTTTCAGTGTGTTGTTCGATAGCCACTCCAGTCCCCTCTTTTTTTACAGTAAATTCTTTTATTCACCCACATATCTTCTCATCCTATGATCTTTGCAGCCATAGCAGCCGTAGTCGGCATCCTTGTTGGTTTTCTCGTTTCGCGTGTTCGTTCGGCTTCCGTTTCTGCCAATGCCGAGATGTTGAAGCGCACCAATGACGAACTCTCTAAATCGCTTGCCGACACTCGTCAACTTCTTGCCGATGAGCAAAATGAGAAGCAGCGTGCCGTGACACGTTGCGAGGTGATGGCTGGCCAGATGTCGTTGCTGGAGCAGAGGATGAAAGAGAATAAAGATGTGTGGCGCGACCAGATGGCCGAGAAGGAGCGACAGCATCATGCCATTGTCGAGGCTCAGGAGAAGAGGCACAACGAGGCTTTGGCGCACATGAAGGAGTCCTTCCAGCAGACGATAGACAATCTGCGTAACGAGATGAAATCCAGTACTGAGGAGATGTTGAAGGCTCGCCAGCAGGAGTTTTCTGATATGAGCGAAAAGAACATCAAGGGTATTGTCGATCCGCTGAACGATACAATCGAGAAGATGAAGTTGGCCATGGAAGGGTATTCGAAGGAGCAGAGTGAGTTTGGCGGAAGTTTGAAGGCCAACATCGATACAATTATTAAAACAACCACCGAGGCTCAGCGCAGTGCGGTGGAACTGACAACGGCCTTGAAGCACGACACCAAGGTGCAGGGCGACTACGGCGAGGCTATTCTGGATGAGATACTCAGCAAGCAGGGCTTTACAAAGGGCATACACTACGAATTGCAGTATGTGATGAAGGACGAGGCAGGCAGAGTGTTGAAGGACGATGAGGGCAGTGGTTTGCGTCCCGATGTGCTGTTTCACCTCGACACCGTGCGCGATGTCATCATCGACTCCAAGGTCAACCTTACCGACTTTATTAATTTTGCCAATGCCCAGACACCCGAAGAGAGACAGATGTACCTTGACCGTCATGTCAAGAGTGTGGAGAACCAGGTGAAATTGCTCTCGCAGAAGAACTATGCCAAATTTCACAAGAAGACGTCCGGACGTATGGATTATGTCATTATGTTCGTACCCATCTCGGCCGCCTGGTGGGAAGCCCTTCGCCATAAACCATCGTTATGGCGTGAGGCGATGGAGAATAACGTCTATATTGCTGACGAACAGACTCTTTTCGCAGCCCTGCGTATCATCAAACTGACATGGACACAGATAGCTCAGGTCAATAGCCAAGCCGAGATATTTGGTTTGGTAAACGAGATGATAGACCGCGTAGGGCAGTTCATGAAGCACTACACAGCCATTGGTGCTGCTTTGAAGAATGCACAGGAGGCATACGGCAAGGCTGAGGATAAACTGACGGAGGGCGGACAGAGCATCCTCACCACTACATCCAAACTCCTTAAAAAGGGTGGAAAGGACAGCAAGACCAATCCCGTTACCCCCTTCCTTGACGTGGATGATGTCGAGCAGTTGCCAGAGTAGTGCAATAAGTATTGCGGTTTGACTTCTCTAAAATTACACAAAGGTGTCAGACACTTTTGTGTAAATTATCTGCTTTAATTATCCATTGTCAAAGCACCGTTCCGATGGCAGCCAGCAAGGCGAAGAGGAAGATGTTGAGGGCTGTCATGCCCAGTATCTTGTTCAGTTCCTTACCATGGTTTATCTTCACCATCTTGCGCCATACGATGAAGTGAGGTATGAGGTATAGGATGGGCAGTAGAGCACCCCAGGTGCGGCCCTCGGTCCACTGCCATTGGCAGAATGCCACGCCAGCCACGCCAAGTGCCAGATACAGCCACTCGGCAGCTTTGGGGCCGATGCTCACGATGAGCGTGTGCTTGCCCGCTTTAAGGTCTGTGTCACGGTCGCGGTAGTTGTTGACAATGAGCAGATTGTCGGTGACGAGTCCCATGCCGGTAGCAAGGGCAAGGACGGTGCGTGGGATGCAATGCAGCTGCACGTAGTAGGTGATGCACACAGGCACCAGTCCGAAGAATACCAGTACCAAGAGGTCGCCCAGTCCCAGGCGCGCCAGGCATGTGGTATAGAGGAATGCAAAGAGAGCACAAAGAACGCCTACGATTAGCATCTCCCAGCCGCCCCAGTAGATGGTGGGCAGTGCCACGACGAGGCTGATGCATGTGGTGAAGGCAATAGCCCTCTGCATGGCATACATCGACACCCAGCCTTGTGCGCAGGCACGTTTCGGACCCAGACGATCCTCGCCGTCCACACCGTTTATGCAGTCGAAATAATCGTTTATCAGGTTCGCATCAATCTGCATCAGCATGGCAAAGAGCAGGCACAGCACGGCCGGAATCCATTGGAACACTGATGTCTGACCGATGGCCGGACGATAGAGGAAAGAATCCTCATAAGACAAAGCAAGAGCAATCAGCACGGGTGCTGCTGCTCCTGTAAGGGTTTTCGGACGGATGGCCAGAAACCAGGCCTTTACACTGTTCTGCTTAATCGTCATCGTCATCCTTCGTTTGCTTTTTACCCTCTATCTTGCTCATCTTGTCGTTGATGAGGTCGAAGCACACATACACCTTCTTATAGGGTATGGCACTGGCAAACTTAGTCATGTACTTCTGCTTGATGGCCACCTCTTTGGCCTCGAACTCATACTTTGCCTTCATCAGCTGCTGTGCCTGGCTGTCGGTCAGTGTGCCCTTGTCAATGGCATTCTTCAGTTTGTCCTTCAGGTTCGAGTAGGTCTCCTTGGCGGCCTTCACCTCGGCCAGATAGGAAGCCAGCATTGGGGTCAGAGCCGTCTTCTGCTCGTTGTTCAGCTTCAGGTTCTTGATGGTGTATGCAATGCGCTTCTGTGCCTTGGTGGGCGTAGCGGCATTGACCTGTGTGCTCAGCACGAAAGCGAGCATCATGGTGCAGAGTGCGATGGCAATTCTTTTCATAGGATGTCTTTGTTATGGGTTATTATTCGCAGGAAAGCGTATCTTAAATCGCTTTATAATGCAAAGGTAGTAATTTATATAAAAAGCACAAAAAAGTTGAAGATAAATATTACCTAATTTTGGATTTCTTAAATTTTTGCGTATCTTTGCATGCTAATTAACCGCATGTGACATTTATGGCAACAAGTACGCGAAAAAATAATAAGGTGAAGGTCGTTGAGGTTCCTCAGGTCGACAGTTTCGGACATCGTCAGCCTCAGAATCTTGAGATGGAGAACGCCGTGATAGGTGCTGTGATGATAGAGCAGGATGCCTATGGCATGGTGAGCGAGATCATCTCTCCCGAGTCCTTCTACGACCACCGCAACCAACTTATATTCAGGGCTGTTCAGAACCTCTCTCTGCAGCAGAAGCCAGTCGACATCCTCTCCGTTACCGACTATCTGGAGCAACAAGGCGAGTTGGAGGAGGCGGGTGGTCCTTTCAACATCACCTCGTTGGCTAATAATGTCACCAGTTCGGCACATATTGTCTATCATGCCCGCGTGGTGCAGCAGAAGTATCTGGCTCGTCAGATGATAACCTTTGCCAGTACCGTACTGACGAAGGCATTCGACCAGACCCAGGATGTGGCAGACCTTATGAACGAGGCTGAGATGTCTATTTTCAACCTCTCGCAGAACAATATGAAGAAGACGGCTCAGCAGATCAACCCCTTCCTGAAGGAAGTTCACGAGATGATTGAGAAGGCTGCGGCACGAACCGACGGATTGAGCGGCTTGAGCAGTGGTTTCGAGGGCATCGACAAGTATACGAGTGGATGGCAGAACAGCGACCTCATCATCATTGCTGCCCGTCCTGCCATGGGTAAGACGGCGTTCGTGCTGAGTATGATCAAGAAGATGGGCATCGACCAGCGTATGCCTGTGGCTATGTTCTCCTTGGAAATGTCAAACGCACAGCTGGTGCGTCGACTCATAGGTAATGTGGCAGAGATCAGTGGTGAGAAGCTGCGTAACGGTAAGCTCGAGCGACACGAGTGGCAGCAGCTCGATACTCGTATTGCCACGATGCAGGATGCCCCCATCTTCCTTGACGATACAAGCGGACTCAGCATCTTCGAACTCCGCACCAAGGCACGCCGACTGGTGCGCGAGCATGGCGTGAAGATGATCATGATCGACTACCTGCAGCTGATGACGGCCAGTGGCGCCAACTTCAACAGCCGTCAGGAGGAGGTGAGCATCATCAGCCGAAGCTTGAAGGGACTGGCCAAGGAGCTCGACATACCCATCATTGCACTGAGTCAGTTGAACCGTGGTGTCGAAAAGCGCGACAATGACAATGACGGTAAGCGTCCGCAGCTGAGCGATCTGCGCGAGTCGGGAGCCATCGAGCAGGATGCCGATATCGTCTGCTTCATACACCGCCCCGAGTATTATGGTATTCCTTTGGACGAGAACAACACCTCCACCAAGGGTATGGCCGAGTTCATCATCGGTAAGCACCGTAATGGTGCTACGGGCATCATCAAGATGAAGTTCCGTCATGAGTTTGCACGTTTCGAGGATATGCACGAGTCGCAATATGTGCCCGCTCCAATGGGCGAGATATCCATCTCCTCGCGTGCTGAGGGCGATGAGCGTAACTTCCCCGCTCCCGAGACACCCTTTGGCGTACCTTCCAACGATGCTCCTTTCTGATGCGAAAGCCTGAATAGACAAAGATAATAAAAGGGGGATGTTCTATTTGCAGAACATCCCCCTTGCTGTAAGCCCTCGGGACTCAATTCAGTACATACTATATTAAATATGTATGCGTGTATTTGGTCGTGTGAAAAAAAAATGTTATCTTTGCGCCCGAAAATTGAGTATATATCCAAAAGAAACTAGTAAGACAATGAATATATCGTACAAATGGTTGCGCGAATATGTCGATTTCGACATGACAGCGCAGGAAGTGGCCGACGCACTGACCAGTGTAGGTCTTGAGGTGGACGGCGTAGAAGAGGTGCAGAGCATCAAGGGTGGCTTGGAAGGTATTGTCGTCGGCCATGTGCTGACTTGTGAGCCTCACCCCAACAGCGACCACATGCATGTCACCACTGTCGATCTTGGCACGGGCGAGCCTACCCAGATTGTGTGTGGTGCTCCCAATGTGGAAGCCGGACAGAAGGTTATGGTAGCAACGCTGGGTTGCAAGCTTTATGATGGCGACGAGTGCTTCACCATCAAGAAGAGCAAGCTGCGCGGCATCGAGAGCAACGGCATGATCTGTGCCGAGGACGAGATTGGCGTGGGAACCAGCCACGACGGTATCATCGTCCTGCCCGCCGACACCCAGGTGGGAATGCCCGCTGCACAGTACTACAACCTCGAGAGCGACTATGTCATCGAGGTGGACATCACCCCCAACCGTGCCGATGCGTGCAGCCATTATGGCGTGGCACGCGACCTGTATGCTTACCTCGTGCAGAACGGCATCGCTACCAGTCTGCATCGCCCCGATGTCGATGCCTTCAAGGTGGACAATAACGAGCTTCCCATCCAGATTGAGGTGGAGGCCACAGAGGCTTGTCCCCGTTACTGTGCCGTTTCGTTGAAGAACTGCGAGGTTAAGGAGAGTCCCAAGTGGTTGCAGGACCGTCTTAGTGTTATCGGTCTGCGCCCCATCAACAATATCGTGGACATCACCAACTATATCATGATGGCCTACGGTCAGCCCCTGCATTGCTTCGATGCCGATATGATAAAGGGCGGCAAGGTAGTTGTCAAGACTATGCCCGATGGCACTCCCTTCCTCACCCTCGATGGCGAGGAGCACAAGCTGAGCGACCGCGACTTGGCCATCTGCAATGCCGAGGAGCCCATGTGCATCGCTGGTGTATTCGGTGGCAAGGGTAGCGGCACCTACGAGACAACCAAGAACGTACTCCTCGAGAGTGCTTACTTCAACCCCACATGGATTCGTAAGAGTGCCCGTCGTCACGGCCTCAGCACCGATGCCTCATTCCGCTTCGAGCGCGGCATCGATCCTAACGGCCAGATCTACGCACTGAAGATGGCTGCCCTGATGGCCAAGGAACTGGCTGGCGCAGAGGTGAGCATGGAGATTGTGGATGTGAACCCCACTCCCGCCAATAACTTCAGCGTCGACCTGTCGTACGACTACTGCGATCGTCTCATCGGCAAGAAGCTGGAGCGCGACACCATCAAGAGCATCTGCCAGAGTCTGGAGATGCAGATCGTCGAGGAGACTGCCGAGGGCATCAAGCTCGAGGTTCCCGCCTATCGCGTCGATGTGCAGCGTCCCTGCGATGTCGTCGAGGATATCCTGCGCGTCTATGGATATAACAATGTAGAGATTCCTATGTCCATGAACAGCTGCATCGCTGTCAAGGGCGAGAACGATAAGAGTCATAAGCTGCAGAACCTCGTGGGCGAGCAGCTCGTAGGCTGTGGTTTCAACGAGATTCTGAACAACTCGCTCACCAAGGCTTCGTACTACGAGGGCAAGGAGGCTGTGAAGGCCGAGAACTGCGTACGCCTTATCAACCCCCTCAGCAACGACCTCAGCGTGCTGCGTCAGACACTGCTGTTCGGCGGTTTGGAGAGCATTGCACGCAATGCCAACTACCGTATGCCCAACCAGCGTTTCTTCGAGTTCGGCAACTGCTATTACTTCCACGAGGAGAAGAAGTGCCAGGACATCGTGTCAGGCGTGTCGAGCAGTCGCGATCCCGAAGTCATCAAGCACGTGCTCGATGCCTATAGCGAGGACTTCCACCTCGGCATCTGGGTTACTGGTAAGCGTGTGGAAGGCAGCTGGGCACATGCCGACGAGGACAGCTCGTTTGCCGAGCTCAAGGCCTACGTCATGAACGTGCTGAACCGCTGCGGTGTGCCCTTCGGCATGCTCGTCTTCACCTCTTGCGATAGCGACCTCTTCGACAAGGCTATGGAGATACAGAACCGTGGTGGTAAGAGCCTCGTCAAGATGGGTGTTGTGGCACACAAGATTCAGAAAGCCTTCGACATCGACGCCCCTGTATACTTTGCCGACATCAACTGGAAGCTCTTGATGAAGCTCATCGCCAAGGTGACTGTCACCTACAAGGAGATCAGCAAGTTCCCCGCCGTAAGTCGCGACCTCGCCCTCCTGCTCGACAAGTCAGTGCAGTTTGCCGAGATCGAGAAGATTGCCTATTCTACCGAGAAGAAGCTCCTAAAGGAGGTCCGCCTCTTCGACGTCTACGAGGGCAAGAACCTGCCCGAAGGCAAGAAGTCATACGCCGTCAACTTCATTCTGCAGGATGCGGAGAAGACTCTTGCCGAGAAGGCCATCGAGGCTGTAATGAACAAGCTCATTAAGAATATCACCACTCAGCTTGGCGCTGAGTTGAGATAAAAACTAAATAAGAATTAAGAAAGAAGAAAGAAGAATTAGCTGCGCGATGGATAATCCGGTACTAGATAAAAGTGAAGCTTTGGCCGTTCGGGTTGTAAATCTTTGGAAGCATCTTTTGAAGCAGCATGAATACGATATAAGCCGACAGATAAAACGGTCTGGAACGAGTATCGGAGCCAATATAAGCGAAGCACTTTATGCTTCTAGTAAGAAAGATTTCCTGAATAAGTTCTATATTGCTTATAAGGAATTAGGTGAGACAAAATACTGGTTGCGTTTGCTACGTCGTACAGAACTTATCACCTCAGATTCTTTTTCTTCTATCTATTCTGACTGCGAGGAATTAGACAGACTCATATCGAGTATAATAAAAACTACAAAAGAGAATTTGAACAAAAATAATAATAAAAATGAATTAAAGAAAGACGATGAAGAGTAATTGATTTATTCTTTCATTTATTATTAGAGTTATACGATTAGAATGATGCATTTAACTTTTTCTTAATTTTAATTTTGAGAGATAGATAATTCTTCTTTCTTCTCTCTTAATTCTTAATTTTGAGAGATAGATAATTCTTCTTTCTTCTCTCTTAATTCTTAATTTTGAGGGATAGGCAATTCTTCTTTCTTCTCTCTTAATTCTTAATTTTGAGGGATAGGCAATTCTTCTTTCTTCTTTCTTAATTCTTAATTTTAATGAAACAATGGGAAGAGCATTTGAGTACCGTAAAGCTACAAAGCTGAAGAGATGGGGCCACATGGCCAAGACATTTACCCGACTGGGCAAGCAGATTGCCATTGCCGTACAGGCTGGCGGTCCCGAACCTGAGAACAACCCTTCACTGCGTTCTGTCATCGCAGTCTGCAAGCGCGAGAACATGCCGAAGGACAACATCGAGCGTGCTATCAAGAACGCTATGGGCAAGGACAAGTCTGCTTACAAGTCAGTAACATACGAAGGATATGGCCCTCACGGAGTGGCTGTCTTCGTCGACACCCTTACCGACAACACCACACGTACCGTTGCCGATGTTCGTAGCATCTTCAACAAGTTCAACGGCAACATGGGAACCACCGGTTCACTCTCCTTCCTCTTCGACCACAAGTGTGTCTTCACCTTCAAGAAGAAGGCTGACATGGACATGGACGATTTCGTACTCGAGATGATCGACTACGGAGTGGACGAGGAGTTCGACGAGGAGTATGACGAGGACAAGGACGAGACCACCATCACCATCTACGGTGAGCCCACCAGCTACAACGAGATTCAGAAGAAGCTCGAGGCTGACGGTTTTGAAGAGGTGGGTGGTGAGTTCACCTACATCCCTAACGACTTGAAGGATGTAAACGAAGAGGCACGTGCCACTATCAACAAGATGGTTGAGAAGCTCGAGGAGTTCGACGACGTGCAGACCGTCTACACCAATATGAAGCCCGAGGAGTAAAAGTAATTTTGAGGTTTTGGAGAAGTTTTAGAGAAGTTATAATGAAGTTATGCTTTTGACGCAAGGTCAAAATGCAGAAGTTAGAAGGAAGTTATAGGGACGAATGTCTTGCTTTTTGATGTCATGTAAAAAATAATTTCTAGCTGTTCTTTAACGGTATGATCGTTTTTTGCCTTCGACTAACGTGAATTACGCATCAATATAAATACTATCGTCCCTATAACTTCTCTATAACTTCCTTTTAACTTCTTTATTACTTCCCAGTAATTTCCTAAAAACACATGGAACTAGCACAGAAAGAAACCATGCCCGATGGCAGTGTAAAGGCCATCTACAAGACACAGGGCACCTGCAGCCAGTATATTGAGGTTGGTGTGAAGGATGGCGTCGTCACTCACTGTCATTTCTATGGTGGTTGTGATGGCAACACCAAGGGACTTGCTCAGCTCGTTGTGGGCATGAAGGCCGAGGATGTCATCAGCAAGCTCGACGGCACGCGTTGTGGCATGAAGGCCACCAGCTGTCCCGATCAGCTCTGTCGCGCCATCGAACAGGCGATGAAGTAAAAAGCCCCCTCTAACTCCCCCCTTATATTCCCCTATCGTCCCTTTTACTCCCCTTTTAATCCCCTTTTACTCCCTTTTACTCCCTTTTACTCCCCTTTAACTCCCCCTATCGTCCCTTTTACTCCCCTTTTACTCCCTTTTTACTCCCTTTTTACTCCCTTAAAAATTGACTCCTTTCACCACCGACATATCCGTTCTTCTGCTCTTCTTCAACCGTGCCGACCACTTCTCACAGGTCTGGGCCGAGGTTAAGAAGGCACGACCTGCGCGCTTGTTCCTTTATCAGGACGGTCCGCGTGAGGGTAGGGATGACATGCCCGGAATCCTGGAGTGCCGAGCCCTTGTGGCCGACGACCAGATAGACTGGGAGTGTGAGGTGCATCGCAACTATCAGGAGAAGAATGTAGGATGCGACCCTGCCGAGTACCTCTCGCAGCAGTGGGCGTTCTCGCTTACCGACAAGTGCATCGTGCTGGAGGACGACGACGTGCCGTCGCAGTCCTTCTTCCCCTTCTGCAAGGAGATGCTCGACCGTTACGAGCACGACGAGCGCGTCACGCTCATCTCCGGGTTCATGACCAGCAAGGCTATGCGCAATGCTGTGGTGGCCGAAGACGGTAATGTGCAGAACGACAGCTATTTCTTTACCCGCTCCTTCAGCATCTGGGGATGGGCATCGTGGTCGCGCGTAGTGCTGAACTGGGAGGGCGACTACGCATTCCTGAAGGATGAGGCTCGCTTGTCGCTGCTGCGACAGAAGGTGAAGCAGTACGGACAGCGTAACGATATGGTGCAGATGTGCCACAACCACATGGCTACGGGCAAGGAGTACTACGAGAGCATCTTCTGGGCATATATGCTCTTGCACGACGGACTTGCCATCATGCCCTCGCGCAACCTTATTAATAATATAGGTATGGATGGCGGCACGCACTACTCTGCTCAGCTCGATCTCCTGCCCAAGCGTATGCGCTGGCAGTTCGAGATGCCACGCTACGAACTCGCCTTTCCTCTTGTACACCCATCGTCGGTTGTCGAGGACGCTACCTATCAGCGCGAATACTACCTCATGAACGCATGGAACAATCCTTGGCGCAAGGTGCAGTATTCCATGGAGGAACTGTGGTTCAACCTTATCCACGGCAACTTCTCCACCATCTTCTCGTCCCTGAAAAAGCGCATCCTCAAGACGCTTGGCCTGAGGAAACACGCCTAACCCTGTATCTTTTTCGAAAACCACTTGCACTACTTGCACTAGCTTTGTATCGTGTTGAATGATATGTCGTTATCTAGTGCAAGACTCATGCACTAGTCATGCACTAGTCTTGCACTAACGTGTCTAGGTTCTCCTAAACGACTAAACGACTAAACGACTGCAAGTTGAGCGCATACGAAACTTGAACATGTTTTACTATTTCTCTGCGCATATTTCAAAATTTTCTTGGCGGCTTTTGTTTTGTTCATGCTGATGTGGCCATCGGTACACGCTGCATGTACCGATGGGTACACGGTACATGTACCGTTGGGTACACCTAGCATGTACCTCGCGGTACACGGTGCATGTACCGCATAAAAGGTGCGTGGGTAATCTAATTGTGTCGTTAGAGCATTTACGTTTTACTCGTCCATGAATTGTGCAAGCCCTGTGCAATACTAGTGCAAGACCCGTGCAAGACTAGTGGAAGTGAAATAGGGGTCTTCCACTGGACAAACGTGCTGTTTGTTAGCTTGTTAGGCTGTGCTAGTGGAAGAGTGCAAGTAAAACGCGAAACTGCTAGTAATAGATTTTTTGAGTAATCTGCGTGTGTTTACCTCAAAAATGAGTAATTTACCCTATTGCGTAAAGCCGTTAAATTATGTAACTTTGCACATTCATAGGTGTGTCACGAGAATGGATTGCTCCATGATTGGCAATCGGAAGAGTGTTCATTCGTAACTTCAAAAGAGATGGTGGTAGGTCCACCGCATTCGGAGTAC
>JAGHUS010000097.1 GCA_018064685.1 Bacteroidales bacterium
TAGATATGAGGAACTTTAGGAAGTTATTTTTTAATCATTACTATATAGTGATAATATAAATGTTTTTACTTGTAGGATTAAGCCATAAACACTCTACATCAGGCGCTTCTCCTTGGCATAATAGTAGAGGGTGCGGGAGAGGTCGTGATGGTGGAGGGAACGGAGGTATTTCTCCGTAACGTGAGGTTTCTGGAGTTTTTCGAGGGGAGCAATGATGACTTCCTCGGGAGAGGATGGGGTACCGCCTATGCCGAAGATGATGAAGGTGGGGATGTGGCGGTCTTGCGCGTACTTATTATATATGTCTATCTTCTCCTGGGATGTCCACTCGAAACTGTCAGAAATTGAGGAGCGGTATTTGCATTCAACTGCAAAGAGGTGGGTAGCGTTCTTGAGCTTGAGTTCCACTTCGAGATCGGGATAGCGGGTGCTTTCGGCATAGGTGCCATCCTTAAACTTGTCGGCTCGCCATTCCTTGATGGTGTATTCTGGTTTCGGAAACTGGGATACAACCCATTCTTCGAACTGACGGCCCTTGCGTTCATTGTCGGTGAGGCCATCGTCAACCACAGTCTTTTCGACAACCTTCGTTTCACGAATGATTTCGCGCGTGTTATTGATGATGATGGTGGTGTCTTTAGTCGAAACTGATGCTTCGGGAACGATGGCTAAAGAGCCCGATGGAGAACCATCGGGAACGGTGGCATCTGGAGCAGGACGGTTGAAGAGGTAGATGCCCAAGCCGAGGCAAATGATGCCTATAATGATAAGGATGTATGCCATTGGTTTCATTGATTGAGAATGAATGAAGTGAATTAAACCTTTAGTATTTCTTATTCGCAATAGTCATCGCAGATGAGGTGGGCGAAGTCGGTGTTGAAGTATTCCGGATCGAAGTCTTGGTCCATTTCGTACCATTCGAGGCGGTCTTTTTCATCTGCGGTGAGGCGTTTGCGGGATTTTTTCTTTACGTAGATACTGAGGAGGTCTTGATAGCCCCAGATGCCGCCACAGTCTTCGGGAGGGCATTCGCGTTCGCCTTTGATGAAGGTGACGAGGGGCTCATCTGCTGCATAATCGCCTATGGAGGAGAGACGGATATCGTGATACCAAGAGTCGCCAAAGTCGTATTCCCATTCGATGGACTTGCCTTTTTCTGTGAGAAGGTCGGAGAGGGTGTAGTCTTCTTGGTTGTGGTTGCGAGGACCCGATGGAAAACCATCGGGAACGGTGGCAAACAAAGATGGCAGTTCGTGTTCGCGCTGATAGGCGGGAGCATAGAAGTCATCGCCTGTGCAGCCTTTAATCGAAATGCTTGAATTTCTTGTGAGAAGCGAAGGCGGGATCGTTGTCGTAATAGTGGATGTAGAGGGTGAAAGGGATGACTCTAGACTTGCGGAGGCGATCCATTCGGCGGACGATGGCTTTTTCGGAGCGCTGGAGGAGAGGGGCGAATTCGGCAATGGGGGCGTGCTGCTGGAGGTGGGTGATGAGGAGGGTGTCGTCCTCTGGTGTCCAGGAGGAGCCTTGTCGAGAGGGACGATATGGCATCTCGGGTTCTGCCACCATGGAGGGGCGTTCGTGGGGAACTGAATCGATCCCCGTAGCGGACGCTACGGGAACGGTGGCGATGGTAATTTCGGGAACGGTGGCAATGGTAGTTTCGGGAACGGTGGCTCTCTTCTCATGGACGGGAGGCATGAAGCGTCTTAGCTGGATGCCGGTGAGGTAGAGAGGAGTGCCGTAGGTGTTGTCGCCTTGGTGGTTGACCTCTCGGAGGAGGGGTGCGAGGTCGAGATGGAAGGTGTGGAGACGCTCGCTTATGGGGTGGAGGATGTAGCTGAAGGCATGAGGATTGGTGTAGCCTAAGGCTTGCATCTCGGTTTTAGTGGCCTTGTAGGGGTGTGGATCCAAACGGTAGAGCATGTAGACTCGGGGATTGGAGACATTATATAATATAAGGTATGTGGCTTGACGTACCTGTGGGTTGCGGAGAGAAACGGCTCCTGGGAAGTCTTTCTCGGCTCGGACATTGGGATGAGTTCCTCGTTTAACTTTGCCCCCTTTTCTCCACCGTTTCATCACGCGCGGGGACTTTCGCCAACGGGATGAAAGTAGACCCTGAGCGTGAAGATTCTCCACACTTTTACATTATCCTGGCAATGTGGGGACGTTTGATCTTGTCTTTGCCTCGCTTGAGGTAGATGAAGGCTTTGTATGACGATAACGATAACGATGACGATAACTCTTCTGTTAGGTTGAGATATCCTGTGGTGAAGGTGGGGCTGGTCTCGCCTTGGGAGAGTTGTAGTGGGGACAAGAGTTCGGTGATGGGGTGAGACTTGTCTGTTAGTTCCCAGGCGGCATAGCCTTTCTCCTTGTTGATGTGGGTGATGCGGATGTCGCGGAGGAGTGTTTGGACCTCAGATGAATCTGAGGGAACGGTGGTTAGGATGATGGCGGTCTTGAACTTGGAGGCTTGTGGGATGATGGGTATGAAACGGACAAAGTCGCCCGCCCGCTCTTTGCTGAAGCGCTGGACTGGGGCAACGAAGTGCCGGGAATGACCATCATAGATGTGCATGTGAGCGTGCTGTTGGTCGATGCTCTCGATGTAACCGAGTTCCTGCGGAAATACGTCCTGGGACTTCTGCTGGGAGAGGTAGGCTTCTTTCAACGATAACGGTGACGATAACGATGACGATAACGATGACGATGACGATGACTCTTGTTTTGTATGAAGCAGGCAATCGTAGAGCTGGCCGATGTTGACGTAGTGGCGCTTGCCTTCGGGAAGGGGATGAAGGGGTGATGGCTGTAGCTGACTGCTGATGCACTCGACTTCGAGACCTTCGGGAGAAGTGAGGGTGACGAAAATGAGTTTACGACCGTCCTTGCCTGTTGCCTGCTTGATGCGGGTGACAAGGAGGGAGTGAATCAACGATGACGATGACGATGACGAGCGTACTTGATAACCCGCAGACTGAAGCAGGGGGACGAGGTCGGCTGTGAGTTCGTCCTCGGGATGGAGGAGGAGGGAGTGCGCCAGGGCCTTGGTGGTCTTCTCGGCCAGGGAGGGGAAGGACTTTGTCAACGATGATGGTTCGACATGCTCACCACAGGCTGATGACGATGACTGAGGAGAGGTAGCGTGCTGACGCTCGTGATCCTCAGGACGAAGGTTCTCTATTCCCCAGAGCTTGAGGTAGGCAGCAAAGCGGAACTGGGGATGAACACTGGAGACTTTGACAGCAGCAGAGAGGAGTGCAGAGTGGAGCTTTGAGGGACGCTCGATGGGCAGCTTGATGCAGTCGGCCAAGAGTTGACGGCAAGTGATGCCATCGACTTCTGCTGTGTGCTGGAGAAGTGCCTTGACAACAGTCCAACCATAGTCGTTGATGGTCTTGGCGTCCTCAGGAGCTGCTTCGTAGAAGAGCTGTCGGATATGTTGTAATTGGTGTAGAAGAAGGTCTGCCATTATAGTGGATACAGGTTAATGGAAGTTAGACTAGAGTTTATTTGATCAAGGCCTACATGACGATATTACATTAGTTCTCCTCCCTCTGTTTTGTAACTAACAGAGGTTTAGTTGATTACGAATTGTTTGTGATTGACTTCCACATTTTCCGAAAATGGGTATCAATCTATTTTGCCGTTGCTGTGGGTTTTCATTCCTCTCAGGATAGCTTTTTCCCACGTTGGCAACGAGATGGGTTACTGTCTAAGCTTTCTTGCCATGAGTGCTTCGTCAGTTCTTTCTTTCTGCCTTAGGTATTTCTCTTTCAGACTGCAACCGTCGGGTCTGCCTCGACGTTGGGCATCTGCTATGCGTGCATCGAATGCTGGGAGTACTTCGCGAATGATCGTCTCGTGAACGGCATCGCGGAGCGTTGTGTTGCCTAGCATGGTGTAGATGCTGTATAGGATAAGCTGATGGCTGGCTTTCAGTTTGTCGGTCTTGAAACTGGTGTCCTTAAAGCGTGCGAGATACCGGTACATCAGTTTCCTGACGTCGTCGGTGAGCGGCTGACCGTTGGCAAACTTCTGTAGGGCTTTCTCGACCATCTGCTGGGCAGAACGGATGCAGTCGGATGCATGACGGTTGCCACCAGCAAAGGAGACGATGCTGATCTGGTCGGCTGCTACCTGGACGGAATAGCAAAGTCCGTCTTTGGCATGCTTGGGATCTGATGCCACAGGGACGATAACGAGACCGCCATTCTTGCCCTGTGTGGTCTTGAGAAAGCCACAAACGCCCTTGAAGTCGCCGGAGATGATTTCCACCTGATCGTCCTGCTGTAGGTCGATCTCGGAGATATCCGTCAGAAGGATGTTCTGCTTGTAGAGCTCGACAGCACGTTTGAAGTGTGTCATCTGATCGTCAGGGATGCGATGATAGAGTCTTTCCTCGGAACGGTCTTCCGTTTCGTCATCCAGTAGGAGGTCGTCGACGTATGTGCAGTGTTTCTTCCAGAGGTTGAAGCCTAACGTTTGGGATAGGTTCTTTGCCTGAGAGAAGGTTGTCTGCACGAAGATATAGCCAGGGATAATCGGTTTCACCACATATTCCGTCTGTCCAGTCCTCTTGTTGATGCATTTCTTGCGGCTCTGGGGCATGAACACATCGAGGCCTGCTCTGAGCAGATTCTCTTTTGTGGTTGTGGTGAGTATCTTGTAGCGCATTACAAACCAGGGGTTGTCAGGTAGGTTCTCTACACACGCTGTCCCATTGGGGCTGAGAAGAGCTGTACACTCTCCGGAGGTTGTATGAAAATTATCTACCTGGTTCATGTTTTTTCTGCTTAAGAGATTCTTTTTTGCGCTATATACGTTATAACGCGCATACACGAGTTTGCAAATTTAAAGAATTTATTTGCAAAAAACAATCTATTACAAATATATTTGAGATTTTTTCGTCATTTTACTCGTTTTCATCGCGTTTTTTTTCATTTAGAACATACAGATGTCCCTTGTAATAGTTATTTTAGTTGTTCAGGGGATTTTGAGTTTAGAGTTTAGAGTTGAGAGTTGAGGGTATTCTAGTTGTGATGAGTGACTTTGTATTGGTTCTTTTTTAGCTGTATTTTGGCTTACCTGTAAAAGCCCGTGTTTGAGTTTGAGCTTGGGACACCCGTACATACAGAAAATATTTTACGCATGTTAGAAAAAATGCGTAGAAAATTTAAAATTTACCTCCACCCTCCACTTTTCTCATATTTTGTTATAATATAGCACATTATTGTAGTGGAGGTATTCTTTTTTCCTCCACTTTTTTGGGTACAAACCAGCAGAAACGCGTAATTTCTATTGTCGTTTTATGTCTAGTCGGTCATTCATAAAAATAAAGATATTTAACTTTTACTCCGATCACCTTGCTATACTTTTGGGATTATCCGTACGATTTTCGAACAACACTGCTACGGTTTTTGATTATTACCGCTGCGATAGCTAACCGTCCAGCCTAGGTTGGACGGTTGAAAACCGCTGCGGTTTTGAAATGAAATCGCTGCGATAACGAACCGTCCAACCTAGGCTGGACGGTTAAAAGATGCTGCATAATAATTTTGTTAGTGCTGCGTCGTTAGCACAAAACTGCTGCGACATTATGTTAGCAATGCAGCAAGTTTTTATCGCACTATTTACCAAAAATCCTGAATTGCGAGCAAGCACATAAGGTTTGGGAGAAGGGGATGAGCACTGAGAGTGTTGATTGAAAAAGGAAACACAAAATGGGAAGAAAACGACAGAATAACACAAAAAGATATGCTTTTGCTTACATTTTTCTACTATTTTCTTGCATATTTGATAAAAATGCTGTAATTTTGCCGCAGATAATTGACATTTCAGTAGCAAAATTAGTGTAATTATGGTACAAAAGAAAGCGAAACAACCACTAACTGCAGGTCTATACTCGGCACAGAACGAGCATGATGCCTGTGGTGTAGGTATGGTGGTGAACATTCACGGAGGAAAAACACACGAACTGGTTGACAACGCCTTGCGCGTGTTGGAGAACATGGAGCACCGTGGTGCTGAGACGCGCGACAAAACTGGCGATGGTGCAGGTATCTTGATTCAGATACCTCACGAGTTTATCTTGCTACAGGGTATTCCCGTTCCCGAAAAGGGACGTTACGGAACCGGTCTCGTATTCCTGCCTAAAGACGAGGCAAAGCAGAAGGACATTCTGCAAGTGATGATCGAGGAGATTGAGCGCGAGGGTCTGAACCTGATGCATCTGAGAAACGTGCCCACCAACCCCGAGGTGCTGGGTGTGGGTGCACGCGACGTGGAGCCTGACATAAAGCAGGTGTTCATCACGGCTCCTGCCAACAGCGAACTGGAGGAGCACGACGTACGCTTCGGATGTGTGAACAGCCAGCTGGAGCGCACCTTATATAAAATAAGAAAGAAGATTGAGAACCGCATCAAGGATGAGGATTTCTATATCTGCTCGCTGAGCAGCAAGGACATCATATACAAGGGTATGCTGACGAGCGGCCAGTTGCGTCGCTACTTCCCCGACCTCTCGAACAATTACCTGACGAGTGGTCTGGCCCTTGTACACTCGCGTTTCTCGACCAATACCTTCCCCAAGTGGAAGCTGGCTCAGCCCTTCCGCTACCTGTGCCACAACGGTGAGATTAACACCGTGCGTGGTAACCGTGGATGGATGCAGGCACGTGAGAGCGTACTGAGCAGTCCCACACTGGGCGACATCAAGGAGATACGCCCCATACTGCAGGAGGAGATGAGTGACTCGGCCTCGCTGGACAACGTCTTCGAATTCCTCATCATGAGCGGACTGAGTCTGCCTCAAGCCATGGCCATCCTGGTGCCCGAGTCGTTCAACGACAAAAACCCCATCTCGGAGGATCTGAAGGCATTCTACGAGTACTACTCCATCCTGATGGAGCCCTGGGACGGTCCTGCTGCCCTGATGTTCAGCGATGGTCGTTTTGCAGGTGGTATGTTGGACCGTAACGGTCTGCGCCCCTCGCGCTACACCATCACCAAGAGCGGCATGATTGTTGTGGCCAGTGAGGTGGGCGTAATGGACTTCGAGCCTGGAGACGTAGTGAGCAAGGGCCGACTACAGCCTGGTAAGATTCTGCTGATCGACACCAAGGAGGGCAAGATCTATTATGATGGCGAGATAAAGGAGAAGCTGGCTTCTGAGCACCCCTACCGCCAGTGGCTGAACACCAACCGCATAGAGCTGGAGAAACTGAAGAGCGGACGTAAGGTGGAGAACAGCGTGGAGAACTTCGAACGTAAGTTGCTGAACTTCGGTTTCGGACAGGAGGACATCGACAAGACCGTCATACCCATGTGTACCGCTGGCCAGGAGCCTGTAGCAGCCATGGGTAACGACACTCCGCTGGCTGTCATCAGCGACAAACCACAGATCTTCTTCAACTACTTCCGTCAGCAGTTTGCACAGGTCACGAACCCTGCCATCGACCCCATACGCGAGGAACTGGTGATGTCGCTGACCGAGTATATCGGTGCCGTGGGTACCAACATCCTTACACCCGATGAGTCGAACTGCAAGATGGTGCGTCTGCCTCAGCCCGTGCTGACCAACACCGAGCTGGATCTGCTGTGCAACATCCGCTACAAGGGCTTCAACACCAAGAAACTGCCCATCCTGTTCGAGATAAGCAAGGGTGCCAGCGGATTGCGCCAAGCCATTGCCGACCTGTGCAAGCAGGCCGAGGAGAGCGTGGACGAGGGCGTAAACTATATCATATTGAGTGACCGCGACATCGATGAGAAGCATGCCGCCATTCCTTCACTCCTGGCAGTGAGTGCCGTTCACCACTACCTGATCAGCGTACAGAAGCGTGTGCAGACGGCCCTGATCGTTGAGAGCGGTGAGATACGCGAGGTGATGCACGCAGCCCTCTTGCTGGGCTATGGTGCAAGCGCCATCTGCCCCTACATGACCTTCGCTGTGCTGGACAATCTGGTGAAGAAGAACAAGATTCAGGAGAGCTATGCCGAGGCCGAGAAGAACTACATCAAGGCAGTGGACAAGGGTTTGAAGAAGATCATGTCGAAGATGGGTATTTCAACCATCCGTTCATATCGTGGTGCCAAGATCTTCGAGAGCATCGGTCTGTCGGAAGACCTCCTTCGCCGTTACTTCGGCACTGAGATAAGCACCATTGGCGGTATCGGTTTGCGCGACATTGCTGCCGATGCCATCAAGCTGCATGACGAGGCCTACAAGCCCGCTGAGATAAACGAGTTCCTGCCCAACAACGGACTCTTCAACTACCGCAAGGACGGAATACTGCACGCATGGAATCCCGAGACGATTGCCAACCTGCAGATTGCCACCCGACTGGGTTCGTACAAGAAATTCAAGGAGTGGGCCCAGATGGTGGACGAGAAGGAGAAACCCATCTTCCTGCGCGACTTCCTCGGCTTCAAGAAGGCTGCCAAGCCTACACCCATCGAGGAGGTGGAGCCCGTTGAGAGCATCGTTCGCCACTTCGTGACGGGTGCCATGTCGTTCGGTGCCTTGAGCATCGAGGCCCATGAGGCGCTGGCGCTGGCCATGAACAAGCTGGGAGCACGAAGCAACACCGGCGAGGGTGGTGAGGACAACGCTCGCTACCACAGTGATGTGGATGGTGTGAGTCTGTCGAGCAAGACCAAGCAGATTGCCTCTGGCCGCTTCGGTGTAACGGCTGAATATCTGGTCAATGCCGAGGAGATTCAGATCAAGGTGGCTCAGGGTGCCAAGCCCGGTGAGGGCGGTCAGCTGCCTGGCTTCAAGGTGAACAAGATCATTGCCAAGACGCGTAACGCCATACCTGGCATCTCGCTCATCTCTCCCCCACCCCATCATGACATCTACAGTATTGAGGACCTTGCACAGCTCATCTTCGACCTGAAGAATATCAACCCCACAGCAGCCGTAAGCGTGTAGCTCGTTGCCGAGAGTGGCGTGGGCACCATCGCTGCAGGTGTGGCAAAGGCCAAGGCCGATCTCATCGTCATATCGGGTGCCGAGGGTGGTACGGGTGCCAGTCCTGCCAGCTCAATGCGCTTTGCTGGTATCTCGCCCGAGATTGGTCTGGCCGAGACACAGCAGACACTGGTACTGAACGGCCTTCGCGGACAGGTTCGTCTGCAGACCGACGGTCAGCTGAAGACTGCCCGTGATGTCATCATGATGGCCATGCTCGGTGCCGACGAGTTTGCCTTCGGTACGCTGCCCCTCATCGTCTTGGGTTGTGTAATGATGCGTAAGTGTAACACCAATACCTGTCCCGTGGGTGTGGCTACTCAGGACGAGCGTCTGCGTGAGCGCTTCCGTGGCAAGAGCGAATATGTCGTGAACTTCTTCACCTTCATGGCCGAGCAGGTGCGTGAATACCTGAGCGAGATGGGCGTGAAGAGCCTGAAGGACATCATCGGTAGAACCGACCTGATAGAGGTGAAGGCTGCCGATGCCAGCACCAAGCAGGGAACCATCGACTTCAGCCGCCTGCTGTTCATGCCCGAGAGCGACCAGCCCAGATTCTGGGACCGTGGCGAGTTCAGCAAGGTGAGCGGTGTGAAGGACGAGGAGATTATCAAGGCATGCCAGAAGGCCATCGACGAGAAGGAGGAGATCAATCTGGATTACGCCATCAAGAATACCGACCGTGCCGTGGGCACTATGCTATCGGGCGTCATCGCCAAGAAATATGGCGAAGAGGGTCTACCCGACAGCACCATCAACATCAAGTTCAAGGGTTCGGCTGGTCAGTCGTTCGGTGCCTTTGCCGTGAAGGGCTTGAACCTGAAGCTCGAGGGCGAGACGAACGACTACTTCGGTAAGGGACTCTCTGGCGGTCGCATCTGCATCCTGCCTCCCGTACGTAGCAACGAGGACTTCGTGGCAGCCGACAACATCATCGCCGGTAACACGGGTCTGTATGGTGCCACCACCGGTGAGCTCTATGTCAACGGACGTGTAGGCGAGCGCTTCGGTGTACGTAACTCGGGTGCTACAGCCGTCATCGAGGGTGCTGGCGACCACTGCTGCGAGTACATGACTGGCGGTCGTGTAGTAGTGCTGGGCGAGACGGGTCGTAACTTCGCTGCCGGTATGTCGGGTGGTGTGGCCTACGTCTGGGACAAGAACCATAACTTCGACTACTTCTGCAACATGGACATGGTGGAGATCAACCTTGTTGAGGATGCCTCATACCGCAAGGAACTGAAGGAGCTCATCCGCAAACATTACCTCTACACCGGTTCTGCACTGGCCGGCAAGATGCTCGACGACTGGAACCGCTATGTCGAGGAGTTCATCCAGGTAGTGCCCATCGAGTACAAACGCGTACTGGAAGAAGAGAAGATGCAGAAGCTGCAGCAGAAGATTGCTGATATGCAGAGAGACTATTAATAAAAAAGACTCTCCCCCCGCCCTCCCTGGAGGGAGGGGGCTGCAATTCCGCTCAAGTCTTCAAGACTGGTTGGAAGAAGAGTCACATACAATAAAGATAATTAATCACTGCAAACTTCCCCCCAAGAGGATATGCAGCCCCCTCCCTAGAGGGAGGGCGGGGGGAGAGTCTTATATATGGGAAATCCAAAAGCATTTTTGACAGTGCCTCGCAAAGAGGCTGGATATAGACCTGTTCACGACCGAATCCATGACTTCGGCGAGGTGGAACAGACATTGAATACTAAAGACCGTCAGGAGCAGGCTAGCCGCTGCATGGATTGCGGTGTACCCTTCTGCCACTGGGCTTGTCCGCTGGGCAACAAAGACCCGGAATGGAATGATGCCCTCTATCATGGCGACTGGGAGATGGCTTACAAGCTGCTGAAGAAGACGAACGACTTCCCCGAGTTCACGGGCCGTATCTGTCCTGCTCTCTGCGAGAAGTCTTGCGTGCTCTACCTCAGCACGGGCGAGGCTGTCACCAACCGCGAGAACGAGTGCGCCATTGCCGAGCGCGCCTATCTCGAGGGTTACGTCACCATCGAGAGTCCCGTACGCAATGGCAAGAAGGTGGCCATCATCGGTGCAGGTCCTGCGGGATTGGCAGCTGCCAACCAGCTGAACCTGAAAGGCTATGACGTGACGGTGTTCGACAAGAACGAGGCTGCCGGTGGTTTGTTGCGCTATGGCATTCCTAATTTCAAACTGAACAAGAAGATCATTGACCGCCGCATAGACGTGATGATGAAGGAGGGTGTAAAGTTTGAATACGGACAGGAGATCAACGCTGAGGAGTTTGTAAAGAATGGCGAGTACGATGCATACGTCATCTCAACCGGTACACCCCAGGCACGCGACCTCAACATTCCCGGACGCGAACTGAAGGGCGTGCATCTGGCACTCGAACTGCTCTCGCAGCAGAACCGTGTACTGGCTGGCATGGAGTTCGACAAAAAGGATCGCGTGACGGCTAAGGGTAAGGACGTACTGGTGATAGGTGGTGGTGACACGGGTAGCGACTGTATCGGTACCAGCCACCGTCAGGGTGCCAAGAGCGTGACACAGATCGAGATCATGCCCAAGCCTCCCGTTGGACACAACGATGCAACACCCTGGCCCAACTGGCCCGTCATCCTGAAGACAACATCGAGCCACGAGGAGGGTTGTACACGTCGCTGGAACATCAACTCACTGGAGTTCCTGGGCAAGGACGGTAAGCTGACAGGCGTGAAGGTGCAGCCCATCGACTGGAAGCCCAATCCCGAGGGTGGTCGTCCCATCATGGTAGAGGCAGGCGAGGTAGAAGTCATCAAGGCCGACATCGTATTCCTGGCTATGGGCTTCCTCAAGCCCCAGCATCCCGAATATCCCAAGAACGTCTTCCTGGCCGGTGATGCAGCCTCAGGTGCAAGCCTTGTGGTACGTGCCATTGCCAGCGGTCGCAAGACGGCCGAGCAGGTGGACAAGTTCCTGAATGCATAAAGCAGAACTACAGAAAATCGTTAATTGCGAACAGCTACTGACAGCCGTCAGTTCTGCAGCAAAAAACACAAACGAGGATGTGCCAACGTGGTGCATCCTCGTCTGTTATTATAAGCCTCGATTGTCACTCTCGGACATCAAAATACAATAAATATCACGCCTCAAGTATAAAATCCGCCCCATTCTTGCTGATATTTGCAAGAAAATCTGTACATTTGTATCGTGAGTGCAACAAAGAAATCATTGCGGCACAAAAAGAAATATGCGACATTGCATCACAGTCATATAAATTTTAAACTCTACGAAAAAGAAAGTACAGAACAAGTAACATATTAACATAGCAGCATCAGACTATCATTGTGGTCGTCAAGAAATGAAGCCTAGGAAACTTACATTTTTCTCTGATACATACCACAGCAATGATGGTTGGCTTTAGCGTATATAGGTAGGAACCTATGGACAAAAGGCCGATCCGATAGATAAAGATAGAAGATGTCATGCATCCCGAAAGGGGTGTGGGCATTTCTTATCTATCGGGAGGTCAGAGAACATTCCTAGGCTTCAACCTCAGACGACCGTAAGAAGGCTCATACCCTTCTTTTGTGTCGTTACACGTAGCTCTGTCCTGGCTTATGCCACGAGTTCAGAGTACCTTTGCCAGCATTATCATAGTTATCGGGTAGTCCGCTGCGACAAACTACCTGGATACCATGGCAAAGAAACTTCAACTCACCTACAAGGAGATTGAGGACAGGCTCAGAGTATTTCGTGATGAGCCGTTCCAGAAAGAAGATATTGGTTACAAACTGCTTTGGGCTTTCGGTAAGCCCGAGCGCGAGATAGAACGTTACCGAGAGGGCAAGGGCGTCATCAAGACGTTCGATGGCTTGCTCATCAAGGGTCTGTTCTGCTACAAGACCAGCACGACGCTACAGTTCGCCACAGAGCTGGACACGCTAAAGTCAGACCCGCAAGTGGTGAAGTCAGCGCCCAAGATTATCGCCGTGAGCGACGGACAGACCATCCGTGCCTACGACACACGAGAGCGAAACACCTTCGAGCAGCAGGTTACACGCCTGTTCTGTGATTTCGAGTTCTTCTACCCACTGGCTGGTGTGGAGCGCGTTGAATATACCGAGGAGTCGCCTGCCGACATCAAGGCTGCCGAGAAACTGGCACGCCTGCACGACGAGATACGTGCCTACAACGAGTTCACCAGCGACACCGACCTGCACGACCTCAACACGTTCATCGCCCGTCTGCTCTTCTGCTTCTTTGCCGAGGACACTGGCATCTTCCCCACAAACTCATTCACCCATGCCATCCAGCAGTACAGCCACGACGGCATCACGCTGAAGGATGTGCTGGAACAGCTGTTCCGCTTTATGGGTGGTAAGTCCTTGCCCGACGGACTGTTGCGCACCTACTGCCAGGAGCACTTTGCTTTTGTGGGCGGAGGACTCTTCGAGCGCGACATCTACATCCCCCAACTCTCGTTCAAGGCTCGTCAGATCATCATCGACAGCGGCGAACTGAACTGGCAGGACATCAATCCCGACATCTTTGGTTCGATGATTCAGGCAGTAGTCAATCCCGACGTGCGTGCCAATCAGGGTATGCACTACACCTCGGTGCCCAACATCATGAAGGTGATCAATCCGCTGTTCATGGATGAACTGAACGAGGAGTATGCAAAAATAGATGCTGCCCAACAGAAGGCGAAGGAAAAACTCGACCTTGGAGCATGCAACATGTCGGCATATCTGAAGGAATGTGCTCCGTTGGTAGGTAAGTTGGATAAGTTGTTGCTACGAATGGGCAAGATGAAGTTCTTCGACCCTGCCTGTGGAAGCGGAAATTTCCTTATCATCACGTATAAGTCATTGCGATTGTTAGAGATGAAGATTCTTCGTTTACGAATGAAATGTAATCGTGAGCAGTATCTTCAGCTCTTTGGCGGTTCTGCCATCTCGTTAAATCAGTTCTACGGAATTGAATTGCTTGATTTCCCTCATGAGGTAGCTATGCTTTCTCTCTGGTTGGCAGAACATCAGATGAACAAACGTCTGATGGATGACTTCGGAGTCAACACACAAGCTTTGCCCCTAAAAGACATCAATCATATCCGCTGCGCCAATGCCTGCCGAGTGGATTGGAACGAGGTATGTCCACATGCCAAGGAGGAAGAGGTGTTCGTGTTCGGTAATCCGCCGTATTTGGGAAGTAGTATGCAGGATGAAGGGCAGAAAGCAGACATGACACATGTGTGTGGACATTTCCAAAATTATAAGAACCTTGATTATATAGCATGTTGGTTCTACTTGGGTAGTCTATTCATTAAGGGCGGAAAGGGGAAATATGCATTTGTAAGTACAAATTCTATTTGTCAAGGTGATTCTGTTGCATTACTTTGGCCTAACATACTTGATAATGGCGTAGAAATAGAGTTTGCATATCAGTCATTTAAGTGGACAAATAATGCAAAACATGTTGCTGCTGTAATTGTTGTAATAATAGGTTTATCGTGTCTTAGTAGAAACAAAAAAACACTATTTGACCAAAACGAAAAGTTTAAGAAATGTGACAACATTAACGCATACCTTTTGGATGGTCCTAACATCATAATAGGTCGTTTGTCTAAATCTATTTCTGGATTCCCCGAGATGGTGTTTGGTAACAAACCATCTGATGGTGGCTTTTTGATATTAGAAAAAGAAGAAAGAGATGCAATTGTAGATTCGTATCCACAAGCAAAGCCACTAATCAAACAGTACCATGGTGCAGATAGTTATATCAATGGTGGGGTAAGATATTGTCTTTGGATAACAGACGACGAACTAGCTTTGGCAAACTCTATACCCCCGGTGAGAGAAAGAATAGAAGGTGTTCGAGATTTTCGTTCTAAAAGTAAGGCTGATAGTACAGCACAATGGGCTGAGAAAGCTCATATGTTTAAACAAAGAGCACATAAGAATACAGACTCCATTATATTTCCAAGTGTCTCTTCTGAGCGAAGATTATATATTCCAACAGGCCTGTTAACATCAGACACGGTTATATCCAATGCTGCTTATGCAGTATATGATGCAGATCTATTTATATTCGGAATACTTAACACTCGAATTCATGTAATTTGGATAGGTGCAGTAGGTGGTAAGATGAAATCTGATTATAGATATTCTTCGTTAGTTTACAATTCCTTCCCCTTCCCCACCATCTCCGACTCCAAGCGCACTGAAATAGAGGAAGCAGCCACCGACATACTCCTCGCGCGCGAACCTTATCTTACTATGGGTAAGACGTTGGCAGACCTCTACGACCCCGACACCATGCCCGCTGACCTGAAGGCGGCACATGAGCGGTTGGACGGCATCGTTGAGTCGTGCTACCCCGGTGCTCCTTTCGCCTCGGACGAAGCCCGACTGGAATGCCTCTTCAAGCTATACGAGAAAATGACAAGCAAGAAATAAACAAAACAGATAACCATCGCTCTTTGAAAAATTGTGGGAAAGAATTTGGCAGTTTCAGGATAAAGTGCTACTTTTGCAAAAAGTTTTGTCTATGCACACATCCAACAAACCTTATAAAGAAGTTGCACCTGAGGTTCTGCAAGTGAATGAATTTGAGGTCGCTTATGCAAGTAGTGCAAATAGCACCGTGGCTCCTCAGCCTATCTTTTATCCCAAAAGTGCGGAACAGTTCGCACGTGCAATAGCAATGGATGAAGCAGAATATGAGGACATGAGGGCACACGGATTTTATGCAGAGGGCACGCCGTTCCCCCAACAGCCTCAGACAGCCTCAGAACTACAGGCAGAGATAGACATGATTGAGCAGGAAGAGTACCTGGACGAGACAGAATACAGAACTGCGATGAACAGACTATGGAGTGCCTTAGGATAAGTATCAGCAAGAAAGCTTTGTATCGTTTGAATGCACAGTCGGCTTGGTACAGAGAGAATTGCGGTTCTACCTTTGCAAAGACAATGCTTGAGAATTTTGAGAAGACCTTAGAAATTCTTCGGACGATGCCAACGACAGGCAAGAAACATCATGCAACTGACAAACATCAGTACTATGCCATAATGGCTCACAAGAAGTGCATGGTCATTTATAGGTATTCGCAGACAACTCTTTTCGTGGCAGATATCCTCTTCACAGATACCATTTTCTAATTTCCACACTAATTTCACAAGAGCGTCCAAACACACTGAAAGAGTTATGGACGTGAACAATATCGTTGACATCAGTTATGCCCAATCCGGGCAGAGCAGTGCCACCAATGCCCTTGGTATGCGCGAGATGCAGGCCAAGGCTTACGAGGCACGCAGTAAGAAATATCTGCTCATCAAGGCACCGCCAGCCAGCGGCAAGAGTCGCGCCTTGATGTTCATTGCGCTGGACAAGCTGGAGTACCAGGGCATCAGGAAGGTCGTGGTGGCTGTGCCGGAGAAGAGTATCGGCCGCTCGTTTGCCAATACCGATCTGAAAAAGCACGGCTTCTTTGCCGACTGGAAGGTGGCTCCCTACTACAACCTGTGTGACGTGGGCGGCAACGAGTCGGACAAGGCGGGTAGGTTCGTGGAGTTCTTCCGTGGACAGAACAATGCCAAGGTGCTGGTGTGCGCCCACGCCACCCTGCGCAACGGCATGAAGCAGCTGCACGACGATGAGTTCAACGGCTGTCTGCTGGCCATCGACGAGTTTCACCATACTAGTGCCGATGCGAATTCTGGCTTGGGTGACATCGTGCGCCGCATCATCAACAACAGTACTGGCCATATTGTAGCCATGACGGGAAGCTACTTCCGTGGCGATGGCATACCCGTGCTGAGAGTGGAGGACGAGGCGAAGTTCTACCCCGTCACTTACAACTACTATCAGCAGTTGAATGGCTACAAGTACTTGAAGAATCTGGTACTTGGCTACCACTTCTATCATGGCTCGTACATCGAGCATATCAAGGAGATTCTGGACACAAAGAAAAAGACCATCATACACATCCCGAGTGTCAATTCACGTGCATCTTCCGGAAGCAAGTATGAGGAGGTGGGCGAAATTATGAAGTGCATCGGTGAGGTAGTAAAGAAGGACTATGAAACCTGTGTCTATACCATTAAGACAGAGGATGGCCGACTACTGAAAGTGGCTGACCTGGTGGAGGATGACATCAACGATCGTACTAGAATTCAGGCTTATCTACAGCACATGAAGAAGGCTTCGGACATGGATATCATCATTGCCCTGGGCACGGCGAAGGAGGGATTTGACTGGGCGTGGTGCGAGATGTGCCTGACCATCGGTGTACGCGGTTCATTGACCGAGGTCATACAGATCATTGGCCGTTGTACACGCGATTGTGAGGGTAAGGATACGGCCAAGTTCGTCAATATGATAGCCATGCCCGATGCAGAGCAGGCAGACGTGAAGGTGGCAGTGAACGATTTCCTGAAGGCCATCACTGCCAGCCTCCTGATGGAGCAGGTTATGGCTCCTAGCTGGAAATTCAAGACGGCGAAGGATGGTGACGACGACGATGATAGCAAATTGGTGAATACCATTGTGGTTGAGGGGCTGAAACCATTATCCACAGAGAAGACCAAGATGATTATCCAACAGCAGTTAGACGACCTGCAGGCAGCTGTACTACAAGATGAGATGATGGTGCGTGCCATCAGCGGCAGCACTACGGCCGAAAACATCACACAGAACCTCATTCCGAAGGTCATTATGAAGCGTTATCCCGACCTTACGCCCGAGGAGGTGGAAGAGGTTCGCCAGCACTTCCTGCTCAACACCTTGGTGAAGGGTAACAACATCACCGACGACAAGGGTGAGCCCGTGGACGTCACCCCAGGCATGATACAGCCAAGGGACGATGAGGAGCAATCATCGGAAGGCAACAGGCTGATCAAGCTTGCCAACAAGTTCATCAGCATCGACAAGCTGAGCATCAACCTTATCGATACGATCAATCCCTACCAGAAGGCGTACGAGGTGATATCGAAGAATGTGGACAGTGCTACGCTGAAGGTCATTCAGGATACCATTGCCGAGCAGAAATTTGAGATGACAACCGAGGAGGCTGTCCGTCTGTTCAAAGGTCCCTTGAAGCAATGGGTGGCAGAACATGATGGTCAGATACCTTCTTTGGAGGATCCTAATCTGCAAGTGAGAGAATTGGCACAGGCATACACCATCATCAAAAACCTAAAGATACGCAAGATGATGGGACTTGAGTATAATTCATAGTTCATAATTCATAGTTCATAGTTAAGTTGCGCGATGCCTTTCTCCCCCTTTAGGGGGTTGGGGGGGCCGCTAATTCATAATTCATAATTAGCATGGAATGGCCTGAAGAGTTATTGGAATTGTTTGATGACCCTCTGTTGGACGGGGTTAAACCTAAGCCTGCTGCAGTGACGGCAGACGACCGTACACAGCGAAAAATAGATGAACTGCGTGCGTGGGTGGATGATAATGGTCGCGAACCGGAGGTGAATAGCAAGAATATAAAGGAGAAACTGATGGCAGTGGCTCTGCAAACACTTAAAGAATTGGGACTATGGACATAGATAAGGAACTGAATGAGTTGTTTAACGACCCTCTGTTGGATGTGAACGACAAGGAGCTGACGCTGTTCAACATACCGTCGGACATGAAACGCGTGATGGAGAAACGCCGCATTCAGCCCGACCATTATGCGCAGAAGAAGCCGTGTGAGGACTTCCATCTCTACAAGCCTCTCTTCGAAACTGTACAGCAGGAACTGAAGGAAGGTAAGCGCAGTCTCGTCCGAACCTCAAAGACCGCTAACATGGATGAAGGGCACTTCTATGTAGTGGATGGTATGCTGGTACTGCTGCAGTCGATTGGGCAGAAGAAGAGAAGCCGTAGCGGAATGATTGATGGAAGGACGCGTTGCATCTATGAGAATGGAACAGAATCAGACATTCTGCTTGAAACGCTAAGACGTAACGTACTGCATGATGGTTATGGCGTGACTGATACGCAGGATGCTATCGATGACTCCTTCTTCAATCAGAGTATGACTGAGGGAGATAAGTCTACGGGGTATGTGTATGTGTTGAAGTCACTATCACCAGATCCAGAGATTGCCGGTGTAAAGGATCTGTATAAGATAGGCTTTACTATCAATACGGTAGAGGAACGCATTGCCAATGCCGAGAAGGAGCCTACCTATCTGATGGCACCTGTGCAGATTGTGGAGACGGCTCAGATTGTGAACATGAATTCGCACATCTTCGAGACTATCATCCATCAGGTTTTCAATGCCGTGCAGTTCCAGCTGAAGGTGTATGACGAAGAGGGTAATCTGCATATCCCGGCAGAGTGGTTTGTCGTTCCTTTGGAGATTATCAATCTGGTTATCCAAAAGATAGTAGACGGAACGATAACCCAATACTCCTACAATGCTGAGCTGCAATGCTTGGAAAAGCGATTGATAAAGAAGACTTCGACCTTCAATACCGATGGTCTGAAGGTCTTGACGTTGAACATCAAGGAGGGATTCTTCAAGGAGATAATGAGTGGAGAGAAGACGAGCGAGTATCGTGAAATCAAGCAGACAACCATCAATAAATACACGTATATTGACGAGGCTGATGGCAAACGATACTTGCGCCACTATGATGTCATACGTTTCTACATGGGCTATCACAAAGACCGTGATTCTGCCCTTGTAGAGATAACAGACATAACCTGCCTAAGTGGCATCGTTGAATACAAGCTCGGAAGGGTCTTGGAACATATATCGAACAAAGAGACACAGCATACATGCGTTGACTAGCTTTTAGTGAATCAGGGGGCTGCTCCCCTGATTCATGTAATTTCAGAAAACCACATGCACTACTTGCACTAAGCTTATATGATACTGTATAGCAGAGTGTTAGCTAGTGCATGACTCTTGCACCAGTCATGCACTAGTCATGCACCAATTATCCACTAGACATACCTGTTGATGCAGCACTCAAATACAATTGATGCAGCATTTTACCACATTTCTATGCTCTGATTGCAAAACTTCCTTAGCGCTTTTTGTCTGGTTCACGATGCAGGAACCTAGAGGTACACGCTACATGTACCTTTGGGTACACCATACATGTACCGCACGGTACACGGTGCGTGTACCGCACAAGAAGTGCGTGTGCAATAAGATTTTGCTGCTAGGGCATTTATTTCATACTCATGCATGAATGGTGCAAGACTAGTGCATGACTAGTGCAAGCAAAACAAGAGTCATGCACCAGGCGAACGACCAAGATGTCAGTGCGTTAGGCTGCATTAGTGCAAGAGTGCAAGTGGAAATGGAATTTCGCAGTGTCAGTACTTCTCCGAAATCTGCTCCAGCACATCAGCCATCTGCTTCACTATTTTGGGATGCAGGTCGGCCACGTTGGTCGTCTCGCCGGGGTCGCTCTTCATGTCGAAGAGCTGTGGAATCTTCTTGTAGCCAGTCTCCACCTTCGGTCCCCATTGTATCATCTCGGGTCCGTTGCACGGATGGATGTACTTCCATCGCTTGCTGCGGACATGCAGCGAGCGGTTCTGGGCCATGGTGATGCAGTAGGGAACACTCTTGCTGCTCTTACCCATCCACGTCTTCAGGTAGTTACGACTATCGGGAGCCTGCCCTTCGGGAATGTCGGCACCGACAAGCTTTGCCATGGTGGCGACAAAGTCCATCTGCGTAATCATGGCATCGCTCTTCTTGCCCTGAGGCACATGACCTGGCCATGACACGATGAAGGGCACAATGCTTCCAGCCTCGTAGGCACTGTACTTGGCACCACGATAAATGCCGCCAGGGCGATGGTCGCCCACCAGTTCCTCGCTCTTGTCGTCATAGCCATCGTCCAGAATAGGGCCATTGTCGCTCGTAAGGATGATGAGTGTGTTCTTGTCCAACCCCAACTGCTGCAGTCGACGTGTCACCTGCTCTACCGTCCAGTCGAACTGCATAATGACGTCACCACGCACACCCATGGGACTCTTGCCACGAAAGCGGTCGCTGGGATAGCGAGGCACGTGTACATCATTGGTAGCCAGATACATGAAGAATGGTTCGCTTTGATGCTTGTCGATGAAGCCAAGCGCACGATCCACGATGCTGTCGGCCAGATGCTCATCCTGCCACAGTGCCTTTCCCCCACCCTTCATCCAACCGATGCGACCGATGCCATTCACCACGGCATAGTCATGCCCGTGCGAACTGCGTTGCTTGAACTGGTCGATGGGCGTCTCATGGTAGGTAGGAACATCGGGAAAACGCTTCTGATAGCTGACCTCGATGGGAGCCGATGGGTCGTAGTTGACGACATGTCCGTCCTCGATGAAGACACACGGAACACGGTCGGCAGTGGCAGCCATGATGTAGCTGTAGTCGAAACCCAGATCGCCAGGATGCTGGTCGAGCTGTCCGTTCCAATCCTGCTGAGCAGTGGTGCTGCCCAGTCCCAAATGCCACTTGCCGATAGCCGCCGTGGCATAGCCTTGCGAACGGAACACATCGGCCAGTGTGTACTGGTCGGGCGAGATGATCATACCCGCATTGCCCTGCGCCACATTGGTGTTAGGCTTGCGACAAGGCAGACTGCCCGTGAGCAGACCGTAGCGGCTGGGCGTGCTGGTACTGGCAGCAGCATGTGCATCGGTGAAGAGCACACCACTCTGTGCCAGACGATCGACAGCCGGTGTGCTGACACGATGTGCACCATAGCACGAGAGATCGCCATAGCCGAGGTCATCGGCCACAATAAGTATCACGTTGGGACGGTTCTGCTGTGCCAGACACGTTGCACTGCACATGCCCATCAGGGCCAAAGGTAGCATTCTCATAATATATAAATATTGATGCGCAAGGGTTAGGAAACAAAGGTAGAAAGAAAAAACGAAACGGCCAAAAGATTGGCGGGAAAAGTGTTGAAAAAAAGAATGGATGGGAGTGCCCATCCATTCTGAATATTTGCCGAAGATATTACTATTACTTCTTGGTAGTCTTCTTTGCAGCAGGCGCCTTCTTGGGTGCAGCAGCCTTAGGAGCGGCAGCCTTCTTGGCGGGAGTCTTCTTGGCAGGTTCAGCCTTGGGAGCCTCTACCTTCTCCTCCTTTACGGGTTCTGCCTTAGGAGCAGCTTCCTTCTTGGCGGGAGCAGCCTTGGGAGCGGCAGCCTTCTTGGCAGGGGCCTTCTTGGCGGGAACCTTCTCCTCCTTCTTGTCTGCTACAGCACCTTCGAGCTTTGACAAACGAGCACGGAGCTGACTGATCTCGTGGTCGCGAGTCTCAATCTCCTTGCCCTGGTTGTGGATGGTGGTGTAGAGAGCATTCAACTCGTCATTCTCGACCTCGATGGGGAAGAGATCCTGTACACGCTTGATAAAGTCGCCAAGGATGTTCATGTAATTGGTGAAGGCATCGTATGGGCTGTCATAGAAACCACGAATCATATTCACGCTCATGGGCTTGGTGGTCATGTAGCGGAAGTTGTTGCTTGCCTGCAGACGATCCCAGTCCTGCTTGATGCGGCGATCCTGACATACCATGATACGTCCAGCCTCCTGATAGAGCTTGCTGAATGCCTCGCGCTGCATACCATTACCCAACCAGCAAGAGGTGTCGCGCTCCTCGTCGTTCCATGACACAGGCTCGGGCATGTCCATAGCAGCCACGGCCTTGGTCTTGCCAACAATCTCGCTGGGAGTAGCGAACTCGATGCCACGCTCCTTGCAAGCAGCAGGCAGAGCCTTGAAGAACTCGAGGATGTTGCTGCTGAGGGGCTGGAAGATGCCGAGAGCGCAGAGCTCCATGAAGATGTTGATAACCTGCTCTTCCTGAGGAAGCTGTGCAATCCAGTCGGCATAACGGTCGCTCATGAGAGGATACTCGCTCCAGCTAGAATCGTTGAAACGCAGAGAGATATCGTCAGAAAGCTTGTAGTCGCGCAGCAAGAGGCTCACCTTGGGGTTGTGAGCACAGCTGTACACGAAGTGGGGGCTCTTCCAACCGAGCACGTGCTTAGCACCCTCGGCAATCATACCCTTGAAGCCCATACGGCCAGCCAGTGCACCAATCTCATCGCTATAGATCAAGCTGCTGTTGCGCAACACCTTGGGAGTCTGTCCGAAGAGTTCCTTGATCTTCTTGCACTGACGCTTGGTCTCCTCCATGAACACCTCCTCGTTGGCCAGAGAAGAGAGGCCATGGCTGTAAGGCTCGGCCAGGAACTCCACGCAACCCGTCTTCGAGAGCTCCTGCAGGAGTTCGATAACCTCGGGAGCATAGTCCTCGAGCAACTCGATGCCCACACCCGAGAGTGAGAATGCCACCTTGAAGTACTTGCCGTAAGTCTCGGTCATCTCAAGCATTGTCTTCAATGCAGGGATGTAGCTACGCTCAGCCGTTTCGGTTATGGCACGTTCGTTCTCGTAGTCATCATAGTAATAGTGGTCGGCACCAATATCAAAGAAACGATATCTTTTGAGATGAACAGGTTGATGTATCTCGAAATATAAACAAATTGTTTTCATTGTTCTATTGATTTTATTTTATTATAATCGTTTAATCGAAGAATCGTAGATTCGAGTTATCGAAGAATCAAACAATCGACTAATCGACGAATTTTAATCATTTAATATTCTTCACAGCGTTGAGGTACTCGTCGTTGTTGAACCATCCGCGTCCCATCAGCTGGTTGTAGCACTCGCGTATGCGAAGGCCTACCTTCTCCCATGTGATGCGGTCCACCTCCTTGATACCCTCGTCGCTAAGCTGCTTCCACATCTGTTCGTTGGTGCAGAGCGAATACATGGCATCGGCCATGGCATCGATGTCCCAGTAGTCCACCTTGATGACATTGTCGAGAATCTCGCCACAACCCGACTGCTTGGAGATGATACACGGACAGCCGCACTGCATAGCCTCGAGCGGAGCGATACCGAAGGGCTCGGACACAGAGGGCATGACGAAGACATCACTGCGCTTGTAGCACTCGTAAACCTGCTTGCCACGCTGGAAACCAGGGAAGTGGCAACGGTCGGCAATGCCATAGCTGGCAGCCAGATCAATCATGGCGTTCATCATATCGCCCGAACCGGCAAAGCAGAAACGGATGTTATGCGTACGGTCGAGGACACGCTTGGCAGCCTCGATGAAGTACTCGGGACCCTTCTGCATGGTGATACGGCCCAGGTAGGTGACAACCTTCTCCTCGGGACGGCGGGTAGAAGGGATATTGGTGTACTCCTCGCTGAGAGGATATACAGCATTGTGCATTGCCACACACTTCTTGGGGTCCTGGTGATACTGGTTGATGACGGTCTGACGTGTCAGCTCGGATACACACATGATGCAGTCGGCGTGATCCATACCATTCTTCTCGATGCTGTAGACGGTGGGGTTGACCTTACCGCGAGAGCGGTCGAAGTCGGTAGCATGAACGTGGATGCACAGAGGCTTGCCACTCACCATCTTGGCATGAACACCAGCGGGATAGGTCAGCCAGTCGTGGGCATGGATGATGTCGAACTGCTCACTGCGTGCCAATACACCAGCAATGATAGAGAAGTTATTGATCTCGTCGTGCAGGTTGCTGGGATAGCCACCGGCAAAGCCCATACAGCCCATGTCATCGAGACCCTGCATGTAGTTGAAGTCGGCATAGATATGGTCGCGGAAGCGGAAGTAGTCTTCGGCTGTGTGACCCACCATACGGCCCTTGATATTGTCGTACTGCACATCGCGCCATGCAATGGGCACCTGACTCATATTGATAATATTCAGGAAACCCTCTTCCTCGCCAGTAGGCTTGGGCAGACAGAAGGTTGTCTCAACGTCGCCCTGCAGACTCAGTCCCTTGGTAATACCATAGCTGGCCACTGCAAGACCACCATAAATCTTGGGAGGAAATTCCCATCCGAACATTAAAACTTTCATCTTTCGTTCCTCCTTATTTAATATTCATTATATTTATCCAACAATTTCACAACACGCATAATCTCGGCCACGTTCATGGCGAACGAGATGGCTCCACGTCCGTGGAAGGGTGGATTGCCATCGAAGAGTTCGGGGATGGTGCCGATGCAGTGGTAGAAGAGCTCCTCTTCATAGCCCACAAGCTGACGCTCTACGAAGCCCACCTTGCTGCGGCCATACACCTTGAGGCAGGCCTCCATGTAGAAACCGCCCAACCAAGGCCATGCGGTGCCCTGATGGTAAGCATAGTCACGCTGTGCCTGGGGACCCACATACATGGGGTTGTAGCCGCCACTCTTGGGTGAAAGCGAACGCAAGCCCTTGGGAGTAAGCAACTCCTTGGTGCAGATGTCGAGAATGGTCTTCTTCTGCTTCTGATCCAGCGGACTGTAGTCGAAAGCCACAGGGAAGATCATGTTGGGACGTACACTCCAGTCCATCATATTGCCATCCACATAGTCGAGCAGATAGCCATGCTGATTCATGAAGGTATCGACGAAGCTGTCCTTAATCTTCTGCGTCAAAGCTTCGATCATCAGCTCGACAGGCTTATCGTTCATGACGCCACATATCGACTGACTGAACTTCAAGCAGTTATACCACAAGGCATTGAGCTCGACGATATAACCCGAACGAGGCACGATGGGACGGCCGTTGGCCTGACTGTTCATCCAGGTGATGGCGCGATCCTGTCCACCGGGAGCATAGAGCAAACCATTCTCCTTGACGATGATGCCGGGGTGGTTGCCCAAATGTATCCAGTGCATGATGTCGCGCACGAGGCGTCCGTACTTCTTATATACGGTCTCCATATCGGTGAGCTTGGCATACTGCTGGATGCACCATACGGCCCAAAGCAATACGTCGGGCTGATTGATCTCATAGATCTGGACAGAGAGAGGCTCGCCCTCCATAAACTCACGAATGCCCTTCTCGGCAGTAGCCATCACGGCCTCGAACTTGTCGAACTCGCCGTTGGTGATGGTAAGACCGGGCAGTGAGATGAACATGTCGCGAGCGCGGCACTTGAACCAGGGGTAACCGGCCAGTACGTAATCGCCATGGTCGCGATGCACGATGAACTGGTGAGCACTGTTTACGAGGTTGTGATAGAAGTTGTCGCGAGGAGTGCGAACATTAACCTCGAACTCAGCCAACTCGGGCAGCTTCTTGGGATCAGCCTCATCCAGACCAGCGCTGAAGATGACGCTCTCGCCCTTCTTGATGTTAACCTCGAAGTAGCCAGGCACGTAGAGGTCCTCGTTGCCAGCGTATCCACGCTCCTGCTCCTTGGGGTACTCGATGCCACGCCACCAGTCGGGCTGGAACACGAACTCGTTCTTCTTGCTGAGCTGCATATACAGATCGGGATAACCCTGGTACATGCAAGTCTTGATACCATTCTTCACTGCGTGATACTCGCGACTGGCCACACCGTTCTCGTGTGTGAACTCACGCACGCTGCGGAATGCCAGGAAGGGAGTAAGGCGAAGGGTGGTAGCACTGTGTGCCTCCAACAGAGTGTAGCGGATGATGAGACGGTTCTCGAAATGCTGGAAAACCTCCTCGCGCTTGAGCAGCACACCGCCCACACGATAGATGGTGGTAGGCACCTTCAGACTGTCGAACTCGCGGATGTACTTGTGACCGCGAGGCGCAAAATTGTTACCTTGGTACTTGTGAAGGCCCAGGTTGAACTCGGCACCGTGCTGGATGACGGTAGCGTCGAGCGAACTGAGCAGGACGTGATTCTCATCGTCGAGCTCGGGAACCGGAACCACCAAGAGACCATGGTATTTTCTCGTATTGCAATCCACAAGCGTGGTGCAAGAGTAAGCTCCAGAACGATTGCTTCTCAGGATCTCCTTCTTCAAAGAGTCCTCGAGATTGGTCATCTGGGTCTTGTCAAAACGTAAATAACTCATAGGTCGAATATGTTTTAAATGGTTTCTTTGGTTAAGCTTTCAAAGCCGGTTATCATACAGCGTCTAGCAAGCCGTCGTAGTATAACCGCTTTCAAAATTACAAACTTTTTGTGAATTGCAGAAATTATTATGGCATTTTTTTACTTTTGAATGCTAATTTTCTTTCATTTGTTTGTTCAGAACGAATAAAATGGGTAATTTTGTGCCGTAGAACACATTTTCGGCTTTCAATGGCAAAGAAAGAAATATCACTGGAACAGGTTGTATATACGCTCTCGATGATAGTGGAACTACTCACCGAGGACGAGAAAAGACTGCTGCTCGAGAACCTCAAGATTCAACAGTTGCGCAAGAACGAACTGGCATATAAGGATGGCGATCTGCCCCGCGATATGCTGTGTGTCGTTACCGGCAAACTGAAGATTTTTAAGGATGGGGTGAGCGGTCGCAGCCAGCTGATACGCGTGCTCAAGCCCGTCAGCTTTACCGGTCACCGTGCTTACTTTGCCGACGAGATACACCACACCTCGGCAGCTGCCCTCGAGGCCACTACCATCATTCGCATCCCCCTCAACATCCTCACACAGATTATCCAGCAGAATGCCAAGCTGGCATGGTTCTTCATCAAGGATCTGTCCGTGCGTCTTGGCACGGCCAACGAACGTACGGTGAGCCTGACGCAGAAGCATGTGCGAGGCCGACTGGCAGAAGCCATCCTGTTCCTGCGCGACACCTACGGACTGGAGGAGGACGGCTGCACACTGAGCATCTACCTCTCGCGCGAGGATATGGCCAACATGTCGAACATGACGACCAGCAACGCCATCCGCACCCTCAGTGCTTTCGCCCAGGAGAAGCTCATCGCCATCGACGGACGTAAGATAAAGCTTATCAACGTGCCCGAACTGGAGAAGATTAACAAGTTTGGATGAGTCGTACGATTTCATCCACCTTTTCATCCATCGTCTTTGTGCCATCTATCCAATGAATCTGTATTCCGCGGCGTCGCTCCATGCCTCGGAACCATGTCATCTGTCTTTTGGCAAACTGATGGATGGCAATCTCCAACTGTCTGAGCATCTCGTCATAGGACAATTGGCCTATGACATATTCAGTAACATATTTATATTCCAAGCCGTAATAGATAAGGTCTTCGGGCTTCACTCCCGAGTCGATGATACGACGAATCTCGTCCACCATACCCTCGTCCACACGAGCTTTCAGTCGTGACGAGATACGCTCACGACGCAACTCACGACTGATGTCGACACCCACAATAAGCGTGTTGATGGGCGGGAACCAACGGTTCTCGCTGTGGTGCTCCAGGTTGTAGGTTTCAATCTCGATGGCCCGAATAGCACGCTGGGTGGTATCCACATCGGTGGTGTTATGCATCACCGCACCATTCTGCTTCTTCAGCTGCACCAGCATCTCGGTCAGTTCCTCCATCGACTTTCCGCTCAACGCCTCGCGCAGCTCTGCATTCTGTGGCACTGGCGAGAGGTTGTAGCCTCCTATCACCGACTCGACATACAATCCCGATCCACCACACAATATGGGCAGCACTCCCCTAGCCTTCACATCGTCATAGGCATGAAGGAAGTCCTGCTGATAGCGGAAGATATTATACTTCTCGCCCGGCTCGCATATATCAATAAGGTGGTAGGGCACGTTGATCGTCTCACCATCTATCTTGACAGAATAATCAACAAGGTCTTTACCTGTGCCGATGTCCATGCCACGATACACCTGACGCGAATCGCCGGAGAGAATCTCCGACGGTTGGCCACTCGTAATGAGTCGTGCTGCCAGATGAGCTGCCAATGCCGTCTTGCCACTGGCTGTGGGACCGATGATTGTAATCAATTCAGAATTCATAATGCATAATTCACAATTAAGCTGGCGCGATGCTCTCCCCCTGTAGGGAGTTGGGGGCTGCTAATTCATAATTGGGCTGCGCGATGACAATGGCCTATTCATAATGCCTTAAGGGTGGAGAGATACTTATGCATTATGAATTTATAATTATGAATTAAAAAAGCCGCCCAAGGCATGGGCCAAGGGCGGCTATAATTGTGTCTGTTAAGACCGTGAGAATTAGCAGTTCTCGTTGAAGTACTTGATAGTACGAACCATCTGAGAGGTGTAGCTGTTCTCGTTGTCATACCAAGAAACAACCTGTACCTGATAGGTATCCTCGTCGATCTTAGCAACCATGGTCTGAGTTGCATCGAACAGAGAACCGAACTTCATACCGATGATATCGCTAGAAACGATCTGATCCTCGGTGTAACCGTAAGACTCGGTCTGAGCAGCCTTCATAGCAGCGTTGATACCCTCAACGGTAACGTCCTTACCCTTAACAACAGCTACCAAGATAGTGGTAGAACCGGTGGGAGTGGGGATACGCTGTGCAGAACCGATCAGCTTACCGTTCAGCTCGGGGATAACGAGACCGATAGCCTTAGCAGCACCAGTTGAGTTGGGAACGATGTTCTGAGCACCAGCACGTGAACGACGGAGGTCGCCCTTACGCTGAGGACCGTCGAGAATCATCTGGTCGCCAGTGTAAGCGTGGATGGTTGACATGATACCGCTCTGGATGGGAGCATAAGCGTGCAGAGCAGCAGCCATGGGAGCCAAGCAGTTGGTGGTACAAGAAGCTGCAGAGATAACCTTATCGTCAGCAGTCAGAGTCTTGTGGTTAACATTGTAAACGATAGTGGGGAGGTCGTTACCTGCGGGAGCAGAGATAACTACCTTCTTAGCGCCAGCCTGGATGTGAGCCTCAGCCTTAGCCTTAGAAGTATAGAAACCGGTGCACTCGAGAACAACGTCTACGTCCAGCTGACCCCAGGGGAGCTCAGCAGCGTTGGGCATAGCGTAGATGGTGATCTCCTTGCCGTCAACGATGATAGAGTTGTCAGTTGCCTCTACAGTGTGCTTGCCCTCGCCGAACTTGCCAGCGAAACCACCCTGAGCGGTATCATACTTCAACAGGTGAGCCAGCATCTTGGGGCTGGTCAAGTCGTTGATAGCTACTACCTCATAACCCTCAGCCTCGAACATCTGACGGAAAGCGAGGCGACCGATACGGCCGAAACCGTTAATTGCTACTTTTGTTGCCATTGGTTTAATAATGTTTTAAAAGTTAATTATAAAGTTAATAAATCGCTAATTCGAAACATGGGGCGACTGCATCAGCCGCAATTGCAATAGTGAGCCGACTTACAAGCCACCAAAATAAGCATTGTAACGCCTAAAATGATATAAAATGCAGTTCGATTCATCACTTTTTCCTTAATTTCTGCGCAAATTTACGAAATTCTTTTTAATTTCGCATCGTAAAACAAGGAAAAAATAACTAAATTATCTTTTTATTATGAAATTTGTAGAAGAATTTAAGGCTTTTGCCATGCGTGGCAATGTTATGGACATGGCTGTCGGTGTTGTTATCGGTGGTGCTTTTGGCAAAATCGTAACCGCTTTGGTAGATAACATTCTGATGCCTACAATCGGTCTCTTTACCGGTGGTCTGGACCTCACCAATGCACTTACCGTTCGTGTGCGCGACGTTGAAATCCAGTTCGGCGCTTTCACCCAGGCTGTCATCGACTTCCTCATCATCGCATTCTGCATCTTCATGATGATCAAGTTCGTCAACAAGATGTCGAAGAAGAAGGAGGAAGAGGAGCCCGAACCCGAAGCAGCACCCGAACCCTCAGCCGAGGAGAAGCTCCTTACCGAGATTCGCGACTTGCTGAAGGAGCAGAAATAAGTCGTTACACACTTGATGTGCGCCTCTGCCTCAAAATGCTTGAAGTCAGAGGGCACAAATTTACACCTTATATATAAATTAAAATTTTAACCAAAATGAAGAAGTTTTTAGTAGCAGCGCTTGCACTCGTATGCAGTGGCAGCGCATTCGCCATCGACAATGAGCCCGAAGAGGGTCTCTCTACACAAGTTTTCCTGGGTATGACAACCAGTAGCATCCAGAACCTCAATAGTTTTGACGGCAAGGTAGGTGGTACCGCAGGTATCAAGTTCGACTACATGCTGCCCAACGCTCACGGCACCTATATCAACGCTGGTCTCGACTGGATCATGAAGGGTGCTAAGATGTCGTACAAGAACGACTTCCCCGTGATTGGAACTACCGAGGTAACCACCAAGATTCCTACTCACTACATCGAACTGCCCGTTCACGTTGGTTTCCGTTACAACGTCATGCAGGATCTCGGCGTATACGGTGAGGTTGGTCCTTACTTCGCATTCGGCGTAGGTGGTAACAACAAGGTGAGCCTCGACGCTGATGGCTCGGAGGTAGCACAGTACGAGAGCAGCTACAGCATTTTCAAGAAGGCAAAGGATAGAGTGAACTTCCAGCGCTGGGATGCTGGTTTCGGTTTCCGTGTAGGCTGTGAGTACATGAACCACTATAGCCTCAACCTGGGCTGCGACTGGGGCTTCACCGACATGTGGCGCGACAGCTATCGCGATGCTGCACACGATGCAGGTGTCAAGCTTGACAAGATCAAGAACTTCGCCTTCAACCTCTCATTCGGTTACCGTTTCTAAAAAGAGCGAAACGAACGCACTAAGGGAGCTATGTGAGAATAATCGCCAGACGAACTCTCTCCTACTCCACCGACATACAGTATGAGCCTGGCCATCACGTCAGGCTCATACTTTTTTTGTACGCTCCTTCCCTATAATATGATTTCCCGCAATCTATAATACAGATAATTTTACACTTGGAGATAAATCTCTCGCGCACGCACACACACACGAAGAAAGAAAAATTTTCCTCCACCCTCCACTTTTCTTGCATTTAACTATATAACAATAACTTATTTGAGTGGAGGTATCCATTTTTCCTCCACGTTTTTAACGGAAAACCAGGCAAAAGCACGTCATTCCGCATGTTATTTGTGTCTTCTGCAACGCATGAAACGCCAATCAGCATAATAAAATAATCCGACATCGCTAGGCAAAAATAATAATATCGCTACGGAATTAAAATGAAACCGCTACGGTCTTCGTTTATTGTCGCTGCAAGAACTAACCGTCCAGCCTAGGTTGGACGGTTGAAAACCGCAGCGATTTTATTTCGAAACCGCAGCGAGAACGAACCGTCCAACCTAGGCTGGACGGTTAACTGTCGCAGCATGATTATTTCAAAATCGCTAGACGTTATTATCCGAAGCCTAGCGAGTTCAAAATGTTCGCGCCTGTATTCTCGAATTAACTATTGCCAGTTGCCAATTAAGTGATGATTAAAAAATAACTTGGTATAAAATGTTTCCACCTGCACTCCACACAGCGCAACATCTGCAACTCAGCCTCTTTTCTTCTTTCTGACGGCCATAACCATACCCAGAATAAGCAGTATGGAGCCCGAAATGGCCATGAATGTGATGCGGTCGTTCAGCACCAGATGGGAGATGAGCATGGTGAAGAAGCTCTGCAGATAGAGGATGTTGGTGGCACGCACCACGCCAAGACGCGAGAGCACCCAGTTCCACAGAAAATAGCAGAGCATGGAGGCCACGAAGCCCAGATAGAGAAGGTTACCCCACACCTTGGGCTCGGAGAACAAAGTCCAGTCGGTGTGAAGGGGCTCCACCAGCAGGAAATAAGGAATGATGCTGAGCACACCATAGGCAAAGACCTTACGCGTGATGAAGCTGGCCTCGTACTGCGGAGAAAGACGCTTCATGATGAGCGAATAGAAGCCCCACGTGAGGGCTGCACATAGTGCCAGTATGTCGCCACGAGGGTTGAGCTGCAAGACGAAACGCCCGTTGAGCACCACCAACGCCATACCGACAAAGGCGATGAGCGACCCCACGATCTGCCGCCCGCGCATGCGTTCCTCTTTATAAAATAAAGAAAGAAGAAGGGCTGTGATGAGCGGTGTGGATCCCACAAGGATGGCCACATTGGAGGGCATGGAGTACATGAGTGCCATGTTCTCGCTGAGAAAATAGAGCGAACCGCCCAGCACTCCCAAGCCGGCAAACATGAGTTCGTGCACCCAGTTCCTGGCCCACAAACGGCGGTGCGAGAAGAGGCACATGCAGAGATAGGCCATCAGGAATCGGAAGAAGAAGATGTCGGCAGGCATGAGTCCGGCCGTGAGCAGAACCTTCGACGAAACAAATGTCTCGCCCCAGACGGCCACGACAAAGACGGCCGCCAACGTGGCGGCGTGAGTCATAAGATAGGATTTACCGGAGTTCTGCATTACTTATCCATAGTCAAGGCATCGGAATACGTCCAACACGCAATACCGACACTGGCTTACGAGGGTCAAAGTTACAAAGGAATGGGCAAATGAGCAAGCAAAAAGCTGAAAAACTTATAAAAAATGAAACATTTGCTTATAAAGAAAAAACACTGCGGAGAAAAGCTTCACCATTCGCCTTGTCAATCCAAGAAAATTTGCTATATTTGCAAAACTAAATTGGGCACAAACCATGAACGTGCCATTCCTGATTGAAAAACTAATAAACCAAAACAGAAATAACAATGAAAAAAAGACTTTTGCCTGCGCTGCTGGGAATGGCTCTTGCCATGTCGGCTTCAGCACAGATGAACATGCCTCTCGTACAAACCAAGTATACCGCCGACCCTGCACCTTATGTGCATGGCGACACAGTATACCTCTACACCACACACGATGAAGATGGTGCCCAGGGCTTCATGATGAAGGACTGGCTGCTCTACACCTCGACCGATATGGTGAACTGGGAGGACCACGGTGCAGTGGCTTCGCTGCGCGACTTCAAGTGGTATAAGGGCGACAACGGAGCCTGGGCCGAGCAGGTCATTGAGCGTAACGGCAAGTGGTACATGTACTGCCCCATCCACGGTCATGGCATCGGCGTACTGGTAGCTAACTCTCCCTTCGGTCCCTTCCGCGATCCACTGGGCGAACCCTTGGTATGGCAGAAGGAGCACTGGGACGACATCGACCCCACCGTATGGATTGACGACGACGGTCAGGCCTATCTGTACTGGGGTAACCCCAGCTGCTACATGGTGAAGCTGAACGAGGATATGATCTCTTACAGCGGCGACATCGTGAAGCATCCCAAGATAAAGGACTACCAGGAGGGACCATGGTTCTACAAGCACGGCAGCCACTACTACATGGCTTTCGCATCAACCTGCTGTCCCGAGGGCATCGGCTATGCCATGAGCGAGAGTGCAACCGGTCCATGGGAGTACAAGGGTCACATCATGAACCATACGACACAGACTCGCGGCAACCACCCCGGCATCATCGACTTCAAGGGTAAGTCGTACGTATTCGGTCTGAACTACGACATCTATCGTCTGGAGACCAGCGCTCATGCCGAGCAGCGTTGCGTTTCGGCTGCCGAGATGACCTATAACGCCGACGGCACCATCCAGGAACTGCCCTACTTCAGCCACTGCAAACTGGAGCAGGTGGGCAGCTTCGATCCCTTCCGCCGTGTCGAGGCCGAGACCATGGCATGGGGCTACGGCTTGAAGACTACTCGCGAGAATCCTTCCGGTCCCTGGAACCCCAGCCTCTTCGTCACCAACATTGACGAGGGTGAGTTCCTGCTCGTCAAGGGTGTTGACATGGCAGGTGGCGCCAAAACCTTCACCGCCTCGTGCAGCACACTGCTCTATGGCGGAGCCATCGAGATGCACATCGATGCCATCGACGGTCCTGTAATCGGTACGCTGAACGTACCTAACACCGAGTTTAAGTATAAGGAACTTACCACCAAGCTGAATGGCAAGGCCAAAGGCAAGCACGACCTGTACTTCGTATTCAAGAGCACCAACCCCGTACAGAAGCGTAACCTCTTCAACTGGGACTGGTGGAAGATGGAGAAGTAACCCGCCTCTAACTCCCCAAGGGGGCGCACCACTTCTTCTACCGAAAAGGGACTGTGTCGAGTGTGACACAGTCCCTTTTCTATAGTTGTTCAGTAAGCGTTAAGCGGATAAGAGTTTAAGGGTTTAAGGGTTTAACCGTTTAACCGCAAAAAGCTAATCCCCGTAAAACCGACAAACCGCAAAACCGTATAACCGCAAAAAGTCATTACTCCTCGCAGAGCTCGGTGAGGATACCGCAGGTGCTCTTGGGATGGAGGAATGCGATGTGCAGACCATCAGCACCGTTGCGGGGAGCCTTGTCGATGAGACGTACGCCCTGTGCATCGCAGAATGCCAATGCCTCAGCTACACCGTCCTCAACCTTGAATGCTACGTGATGAACGCCACGGCCACCGTTGTCCAGGAACTTCTGCACGGTGCTCTCGGGACAAGTGGGCTCGAGCAGCTCGAGCTTAACCTCGCCAACCTGCAGGAAAGCAGTCTTTACCTTCTGGTCCTCAACAACCTCGGTCTTGTAAACCTCAAGACCCAATACATCACGGAAATAGGGCAGTACAGCGTCGATGCTCTGTACGGCAATACCCAAATGCTCAATCTTTGAAACTTTCATGTTATTTGTTTTGTTTTAAAGTTATATATAAGTTTATTTTACTCGGTTATTCTCGGGGAAAGCCACCTTAGGCTGGAAGGTCTTGGCCTCCTCGTAGTCCATCAAGGCATAGGCAATGATAATGCAGGTATCGCCCACCTGCACCTTACGGGCGGCAGCACCATTCAGACACACACAGCCCGAGCCACGTTCGCCCTTGATGACGTATGTTTCAAAACGCTCGCCATTATTGTTGTCAACAATCTGCACCTTCTGTCCAGGCAAGAGGTCAACGGCATCCATCAGGTCTTCATCGATGGTGATGCTACCCATATAGTTGAGGTTGGCCTCGGTAACCTGCACGCAATGCAGTTTCGACTTCATCATTTCTATCATCATGAGATATAGAATTTTTTAGTATTATACGTATCGGATATGGTCGATGAGACGGATGGGGGTGTGACCGCAATAGACAGTGATGCAACCCACGATGTGTGTAGCCTCGTCCCATGCTGTAACGTCGGCCAGCGTCTCGCCGTCTACAATGCTGTAGTACTGCACCTCGAGTCCGTCGATAGCATTGATCTCGTTCACCACATAGTCGTGCACCTCCTGTACGCTCTTCTCACCTACCAGTGCCTTGCTCTGCTGCATGATGCGGTAGATGTGGGCAGCCAGCACGCGCTCGTCCTCGGTGAGCAGAGCGTTGCGACTGCTGCGAGCCAAACCGCTCTCTTCGCGGATGACGGGACAGGGCACGATCTCGACGGGGAAACCCAGATCGGCCACCATACGGCGTATCACTGCTATCTGCTGAAAGTCCTTCTCGCCGAAATAGGCACGGTCGGCCTTGACATAATCGAAGAGCTTGCTCACAATCTGGCACACTCCATTGAAGTGACCGGGACGGAAAGCTCCCTCCATGACACTGTCGGTGGGAGGATAGCTGAACACGCGAGTGTCGGGCTCGGGATAGACCTCGCTAACCGAAGGAGCAAATGCTATCGTGGCACCATGCTGAGTGAGAAGCTCACAGTCGGCCTCCAACGTGCGGGGGTAACGATCCAAGTCAGACTTATCATTGAATTGGGTAGGATTGAGGAAGATGCTGACAACAGTCACATCATTCTCCTTCACACTGCGGTCTACCAACGAGGCATGACCATCATGCAATGCGCCCATTGTGGGCACCAGACCTATAGTCTTACCTGCAGCCCTAAACTCTTGGAGTTTCTGCTGCAATTCTTTAACTGTACTTACTACTTCCATTTTTATTCTCAAACGGGCACAACAACCCGATTTTAGAAAAGCGGTGCAAAATAACAAAGAATTTGCCACACAACGAAGAAAATAAGAAACAAAAACACTTTTTTCGCCAAAAAAGCCCAAAAATAAAAGAATAAAGTCCAAATGTGCGTTTTTTTTTGTAATTTTGCACTGCAAATCGTAATCATTCGAAAAATGAAGGCTAAAAAGATATTGTTTATCACACAAGAAATTGAGCCCTATGTGCCCAATTCCGAACACACACTGTTAGGACGACAGATGTCACAGCACATCCTGGAAAAAGGACGCGAGGTGCGTTCTTTCATGCCTAAATGGGGAAACATTAACGAGCGTCGCAACCAGCTGCACGAAGTGATTCGTCTGTCTGGTATGAACCTCATCATCAACGACACCGACCATCCCCTCATCATCAAGGTGGCTTCTATCCCCTCGGCACGCATGCAGGTATACTTCATCGACAATGACGATTTCTTCCAGAAGCGACTCTCGGTAGCCAACAGCGAAGGTAAGGAATATGCCGACAACGCCCTGCGTTCTATCTTCTACGCCCGCGGTGTTTTGGAAACGGTGAAGAAGCTTCGCTGGGTGCCCGACGTCATACACTGTCAGGGGTGGATTGCATCCATCGTGCCCGTACTCTTGAAGACGGCCTACAAGGAGGAACCTTCGTTCCGCGATTGTAAAGTTATTTTCTCGGTTGTAGACCAGCCTCTCACGCTGCCTCTGCCCGAGCAGTTCCCCGACGCCATCAGCTATCGCGACTGCACTGCCGAGGTATTGGAAGGACTTGACACCCCATTGCAAGGCATCGACCTGCAGCGTCTGGCCATCAAGTACAGCGATGGTGTCACCATATCTTCAGCCACTCCCGTACAAGAGCTGGCCGACTATGCCGCTTCGCTCGAAAAGCCTATCCTGCCCTACCCCAAAGACGATTACGACCAGTACATGGAGTTCTTTGACAAGGTATGGAGCGAAGGAAAGACTGAAACTGAGGACGAAGACGAAGACTGACAAAATAATAATGTGGTATTAAGTACAGAATGAAACGAATTTTCTATCTCCCACTCGCTATAATAGCTATCCTCTTCATGACGGCCTGTGCCGAAAACACTGGCACCCTGGGCATACTTGACGAGATGGACTACATCAGCACATCGATAGCCAAATACCAGGCCACGACACGCTCGGTGGCAATCGGCGCAGTGAAGGCAGATAATGCCAACGCCTATCTGGGACGTGTTGTCGACCCCGAGACGGGTAGCCTCATCGAGGCCGACTGTGCAGCACAGTTCTTCTGTCTCGAGGACTATAAGCTGCCCGATCTGTCGCAGATGATAGGAGACATCACCATCGACCCTGTGAAGGGAGACACCACCCACATTGAGCGTGGCGTGGTAAAATGCGACTCGTGCGAGGTGCGTATCTACCTGAAAAGCTATTATGGCGACGGCAACAATCCCATGAAGTTGGAGGTATACGAACTGAGCGACGAGATTGTCATGGAGGAGAACGAGACGTACTATACCGACATTGATCTGACGAAATATGTCAAGTCCACAACGCCTCTCACCACCAAGGTGTTCACCGCCGAGGACTATATCGTGAGCGAGAGCGACCGCGAGAACTCGAACTACACCAAGAACATACGCATCGTGCTGCCCGTAAGCTTCGGACAGCAGCTGCTGCAGAAGTGCATGGACAATCCGCAAGCACTTGCCAACCCCTACCGCTTCATCCGCGAACTCTTCCCGGGCTTCTACTTCAAGATTTCGAGCGGCGAAGGCACGATGATCACGACACTGGTCAGCACCTTCAACCTATATTATAAATATGGTGACCGCAAGGACGAGAAGAAAGTGTATAACGGCGTGACACGTTTTGCTGCCACACCCGAAGTGATACAGAGCACGCACTTCAGCAACGAGAACCTTGACGAACTGCTGGCTGAGACAGAGTACACCTACCTGAAGACGCCCGCTGGCATCTGCACCGAGATGACACTGCCCATCAACGAGGTGTTTGCCAACCACGAGGCAGACAGCGTGAGCCGTGCTGAGATATCACTGCAGTGCTACAACAAGACGCAAGATAAGTATCAGTTGGGCACACCCGGCAATCTGCTTATGGTGCGCAAGCAGCACATGAAGGACTTCTTCGAGAAGAACGAGGTGAACGACAACAAGACCAGCTTCCTGGCCACCTTCAGTCAGGCGTATAACACCTACACCTTCAGCAACATAGCCCGTCTGCTGGCTTACTGCTACTTCGAGAAGAAGGCAGAAGCAAAGAAAGCTGGCATCAGCGAGAGCGAGTGGGAAGCACAAAACCCCGACTGGAACAAGGTGCTGCTTGTGCCTGTCACCATCAGTACCGTCACCACCAACACTGGCGGTTCGAACATCACAAGCGTGAACCATGACATGAACATGAACAGTGCCAAGTTGATAGGTGGTAACAACAAGATAAACATGCAGATTGTATACAGCAGATTCAAATAGAGAATCCCCCTCACCCCACTACATTTTGCCCGTCGGACAAAGTTTACAAGGGGAGGAGTAGGAAAGAGATACTCTCACAGAAAGAAGGTTTCATCATCGCGTGAAACCTTCTTTCTGCGTCTCTGAGCTTTCTCTACTCGTTTTGGAAGAATGACTTACGCCAATCACCCTGCTGCACGTCCTTGCCATCGTTGATGTCGACACCAGCAAGCGACTTGGCATCGGCCACGAGAGTACAGAGGAAATCGATGACATCCGCATCGGCCAAGGGTGTCTGCTCAGAGAGGATTGGAGCCTTCTGCACAAAACTGTTCTCGAAAGCAATCTGGTCGAAGGCAGTACCATTGATGCGACGGTTCCATGTTCCGACAAAGCGAGGCAGATAGTAGTCGCGAATGAGTCCTGCCCACAGGCGGCATGCATAGTCGTTGACCGGTTCATCCTTCTTATGATCGCCATACCACACACTTACGATGCGACGGGCATTGACAGCATTGCGTTTCTTATCGACGTCACTAGTGGCCATACGCATGGCCTGATTCTCCCAGCACTCGAGATTGTAGAGCGGATGCGTGGCAAGCGAACGGTCGAGACGAAGCATGAGTGCCTCGACAGCACGAAGCAAGTCATTGGCAAGAGCCTTGTCGTCGGCCTCGACAGCACGACGTATGTTGCTGCTCACCACCTCTATCTTGCCCGACACATACATGGCAGCCGCCTCTATTAGGTCGGCCTGATACAAGGCTGCGGCATCAGCGGGTTTTCCTGCCTTACGATTCTTCAACACGTCGGCATTGGCAAACATCTGCTCCACTCCACCATAGAAGGCATCGACCAACTGCACACTACCTCGGCCGATGATGTTGTTGCGCACCTGCCAAGCAAACTGCGGATGGTCGCGGAAACTAGCATAGACCGAACTGCGAAGCGCTGAGTGATAGTCCATGTCCTGCTGCGTGCATTCGCCATAGCGGCATACAGAATATTGCTGCAACCAGTCGGCTACATCTATGCTGTCGGTGGCACCCGTCCATCCGGCATCGGTGATAAGTTCATAGATAATCTCGTTGTTCTCCACTCCCTCGGCAGCAATGCCATAGCCTGTGAGGTTACCGCGATTGGGGGAATGCTGTGCATCAAGACGACCATTGGCATAGTAGTCGATGACACCCGTGAAAGCAGTCTTGCCGCCCATATTGGGGATGACACTCCACACCCATGGCTTGCCATAGAAGCCATCGTAGTGATCCCAATTGTAGGTAGAGTGCCACCAGGTGTGATTATAATCGGTGGCCATATCAAGCATTAGATATTTGTCATCGGGCACATTCTTGACCAACGCCTCGAAGATACCATTGCCCCACGAACTACGCTGAAAACCTACCGTCCATCCTTGCATCGTCCACACGGCATCGGGATTGGCATCTCTGATGCTCTTGTAGATGGCATCGCCATAAGACGTCATCAAGGCTTTGTCCTGCGGAATCTCCATCTCGTTGAACGAGTCGGATAGGTAGTACTGGCACTTGCCAAACTTCTCCTCCCACTTGCGAATGAAGCGTGTGCCTACCTCGGCAAAAGCCTTCGACCCTGGGTTGAGACGATAGTTACGTGTATCCTTAGGCACCCAGTCCCAACCGGTGTAGTCGATGGTGCCCTCATAGTGCTTTACGAAATCTTTGGGTACAAAGCCACCAAACGCCGGGCAGATGGGCTTCATACCCAGTCGGCGCATACGATTGATAACGTGCTGACAGAGGCGTACTTGGCGTGCATTCCAGTCAGCACCCAACGGACCGTCGAAGGAGTTGCCCGACAGATTGCCCATACGCATCCACGGCAGATGGGCAGGGCCCGTCTCCCACGCGTCAATCTCCTCGTTGGTAAGTCCCATATCAAGGAACACCTCGCGATAGACCTGTTCCTGCGCAATGAGCAGCAAAGGCATGTCGATGCCGTGAAGCGCCATCCAGTCGAGTTCCTTGTCCCAACGAGCCTCATCCCAGAAGGGGGCTGTATAGCCATAGGTCACGACATTGAAATACTGATGGTCGCGAAAAGGAGAAGTGACAGTCTTAGGACTGACATTAAGGTCGGCGGGCAGTGCAAAACGATTACCGCTCCACGAAGCGATACCAGCCCCTTTTGTCTTGACATAGTCGTAGAAGCCACGACATGCAGCTACACCATCGGAAGCCTTGATAATGAGTGACTTTCCCTTCACCGAATAACTGTAGGTATCATGCCCGTCCGCATCCTTAGGCAGACTCAGCTGCACCTTGACCTTCATCTTTCCACCCGTAAAACGGTCAATGACAGCCTTGGCCTCAGCCTCACCAGCTCTGCGTTCGCTTTTAGTGAGAAACGACTGTGCAGACGTGGTCAAAGCAAGTGTGAAAAGAACAGATGCCAAGAGAATGTGTTTCGTCTTCGCTATCAAACTAGTCAGGGGCAGATGAGCAATCTTCATGGTATGTTTTGCTGGTTAAAAAGTTCCGTGGACAAAGATACAAAAAGAAAAGCAAAAAGAAAAACTTTTTGCCGAATATTCAAGATTCACAAGTTGTATATCTGATATTTTTAATGAGTTAATGAATAATGAAATTTTGCGAATTACACACGAATTACACAAAGGTGTCTGACACCTTTGTGTAATTTTCCATTTCCATAACCTTTAATCCGACTTACTTCGCCGTGACAGTAGCGCTTGTTGTCGTGGCCGTGACGGTGGGAGCAATGAAGAAGACTGCCTTACCCGCATTGTTCAGCACTTGCGACTGTGCACTGGTAGGAGCCGCAGTGCCCGACTTCACCTTAATGCTGCCTTTGCCCAAGTTGGGGGCTGTGAGCAACGAGAGGGTGTTGCTGACGCTTGCATCGAACTTGAAAGTGCAGATGGGTTCATCGGTGGTGCTGTACAGGGTATAGTAATTGGTGGCATTATAGCTGGAAGGCGACGAACCGAGATAGTAGCCTTGTGTGGACGAGCCGACACTCTGCGACGAGGAGCTACCTCCCCAACCACCACCGCCGCCCTGGCTTCCTCCGGCACTTACCGCAATGCCACCAGTGATGACGATATAGGAGTTGTTGTCGCAGTCTAGTCCTTCCTCGGGCGATCCCTTCGAGGTGTAGGCAAAGACGTTTCCGCCCGAGATAGTGATGGCGCCCTTGCGGCCATAGTTAGAGTCGACTGCATCGTTGCCATAGGCATAGCAGACGGTGTTGCCACCGGCAAAATCGATGATGCCCGAAGTGTTGATGCAGTCATCGTAGCACTTGAAATAGTGCGAACCACCCTTGATGGTAATGCCGGTCTTCGATTCCAATCCTTCGGCGCCACTCTTTTCGGTTGTAACCACTGTGGTTCCGCCATTGACGATAACAGCACCGAGCACCTTGATGGCTTTGGCGTCCGAGCCCGACGTGCCACCGCCAGGACGACCACCGCCACCGCCACCACCGGGACGCCAGTTGCCGCCAGTGTTACCGCCAGTCGAAGAGCCTGAACTATAGGACGAACCGGTGGTAGAGACAGTGAGAGTGGGACCCTCGCCGTCCTCTGTTCCCTGGGTGTAGGTTCCTTCCACACGAATGCCCTTACCACCTGTGCCGCTCATGGCTATAGTGATAGTGCCACCGTTGAGCTGCATATTGCCATCGGCATTCAGTCCCTTGGCCGTATCGGTATCAGTGCCATCGGTCGAACCATTAGTAGTATTCACAATGTCATAAGTACCACCATTGATGATGAGCGTACCATCAGCAATACCGTCCTCGTTCTCAGCACCGTCCAGTTCCGTCTGGATGCCGTCATCACCCACACCCTTTATATTGACAGTGAAACCGTTACCCACGAAATACTGTTTGCAGTGGATGCCATCCTTCACAGCACCCAAGATGTTGATCGTGCCGTCCGACTTCTTCAGTTTGATGTACTCCTTTGCCGAGATGGCATGTCCCGTCTTACCCGTCACGCTGAGCGTGCCCGCCTTGTCTATTTCAAGGTGTCCCTTGCAGTAGAGGGCAGCCTTCTGCTCACCGCCAGTACAATCCACAAGCGTGCTCTCAGTACCTTTCTTCAACTCAAGTGCCACACGCTTTCCGCACTGAATGTCGATGGCCGCACCACGCTTACTGGTGATACTCACACCGTTAAGGATGAGCGTGGTCTTATATACACCATTATAGAGGAAGGAGCCGTCGGTAGTCTTACCGCTGAGTTCCGTTTCATACTCTATAGAGTCATTCGTGTTGTTGACCGTGACGTATGCACCATCGGCAGTGACGCTGACGCCGCCCAAGAAATAAGGATTGTCAACCGATACAGTATTACCATTATAGGCAATCTTCAGTCGTTTGGGACAAGAAGCTGAGTCGATGACGCACATCTCGCTCACATCAGAATACTTGATAGGCACTGCCACGTTTCCGTTGGTGGGCTGCACATACATGACACCCGAGTCCATGTCGAAATAGATGGAGTCAATGACCGTGAGCGCAGCAAAGTCGGTGGTATTGCCATGCACAATCTTCAGCACATCATACTGCGCAACAGCATTCAGCACCGACATCAGCATAATCATAGCTGAAAAAAGAATTCTTTTCATCTTAGTATTTTTGTAGTAATTTGATAGTCAAGAAAATGCTGCACATATTCGAAGGCTCATTTGCCCACAAGGCGTGCGTTGACGAAGCGCAATGCATTGTCCTTATAGGATTCGCCAATGGGCAGAATGGTGTCAGCATCCATACGTACACGCAGTCGGGCAATATCCACAACGTGCCTCATATTGACTATATAGGAACGGTGGATGCGCACGAAGGAATTGACGGGCAGCAGGTCGGCCATACGCTTGATGCTCATCAGCACCATGAGCGAGGGACCGCTGGCCATGTGCAGTTTCAGGTATTCGCTCTGCGACTCGATATAGGTGATGTCGGAGATGGAGATACGCACAATGCGATAGTCCACCTTGACAAAGAGAATGTCGCCCTCGATGCGCTCAGTATTATTGTCAGAGATGGTTGTACTCTCATCAGCCAAAGTCACTTCGTCTCCCTTCACTTTCATCCCTTCGACATTATCCGAAGCATCATAGGCGGAGCTAGTATTAGCAGAATTTGCATTGGCAGAACCTGAGCTCTGCGCTGCCTGCAACAGATCGTACTGTTGCTTCACCTTGGCTGCAGCACGCTGAAACTCAGGCTGTCCGAAGGGTTTGAGCAGATAGTCGATGGCATTGACCTTATAGGCATCGATGGCATAACGTGAATAGGCGGTAGTGAAGACGACAATGGGAGGATGGGACAGTGAACGTACAAAATCAAGACCCGAAAGGTCGGGCATATTGATGTCGGCAAAGATGGCATCCACCTCGTTCTCCTGCATCACACGCATAGCCTCGAAGGCATCGGAACAGGCAGCAACCAACGTCAGATAGGGTGTCGACTCTATCATCTTCTGCAGTTGCAGAAGGGCAAGAGGCTCATCGTCAATGGCTATAACTTTTATCATAAGCGAGTAGTATCGAGTGTTTCGTTTTCAATTCCTCCGTGCAAAGGCAGTATCAAGTCGACAGCGAAGCGTTCAGCATCGTCCCTGTCAATATCGAGTTTATAGGCATCGGCATACTGCAAGTCAAGACGTTTGCGCACATTGGCGAGTCCGATGCCGTGGTGACCGTCGGACGTAGCTTCGGCATGGCGACTGTTCTCGCAGTGGAAATGCAGTACACGACCTTCGTCCTCTATGGACATAGCCATCTCGATATAGGAAGGATAGCGGTAGCTGATGCCATGCTTGAAAGCATTCTCGACAAACGTGGCCAGCAGCATAGGGGGCACCATGGCATCGGGAGACGTCGACTCGGGCAATGACACACTGAGCCGTATCTTGTCGTTGAAGCGTAGCTTCATGAGGGATATGAAGAGTTCAATGAACCTAATCTCGGACTGTAACGGCACGATGGGGGCATTGCACTCATACAGAGAATAGCGCATCATGTTCGACAACTCGATGATGGCTCGCTTGGCTCGTTCCTGATCGACATCCACCAAGACGTGGATGTTGTTGAGCGTATTCATGAAGAAATGGGGGTTGATCTGGTAACGCAGATGCGACAGTTCCTGACCTAGTGTCTGCTTCTCGAGCAGCAACAACTTCTCGCGAAGCCGGTGAGCATTGAACCATGCCAGAACGCCAAGGTCGGCAAAGACCATGAGTGCAGCAATGACCAGACGTGCCACATTGGGTGGCGACAGGAGCGGTGGATGCTGCATGACGGGATGGTGGACGAGATGGTGGTATAGCGAATAAAAATACAGGAAGACAGCGAAAACTAGCAGACTGAAAATCGTGCACGACACATAGTACCACAACTGTTTGCGGATAACAAACACGGGGACAAGCACGAAATGGTGCAGCAGGAAGAGGAGTAGGAAAGCAGCATTCAATCCCCACTGTACGAGCACCTTGTTCCAGTCGAACGCCATGTTACCGTCCGACGTGACATAATACATGTACAAAGGTTCGCAAAGAAACACAAATAGCCAGAACAGGGCTATCAGCATACACTCCTTCGCATTATGGATAGACTTCATCTTGCAACCTTCTCTTTATATGTTGCAAAATTAAGCAAAATCTATCAACCTGCAAACTGTTTTCAGCGAAAAGGTACAAATGTTCAGCAAAAAGAAAACCCTCATCCCCGTCTCGTCGCGAGATAAGGGTGAGGGCTAAGCTATATCAGAAGCGGAACTTAAAGCCACCCGTAACGGTGGCACCGGGCATATCGTAGCCCTTGTTGATGCAGTACTGGGCGTTGGTGAGGTTGTGTCCCTGCACAAAGAGGTCGAGGAAGTTGATGGGCTTGTAGGTGAGACGCAGGTTGAGCAGTGCATAGTTCTGCTTCTTGACATCGTCGGCCACATAGAGACGGCTCACACCCATGAGGTCGGCATTGAGGACGAGCTTTGGCATGATGGTCCAGTCGGCTCCAAGCGAATACTGGTGCTTGGGGGCTCCGGTCAGATTGCTGATGTCGGTGTGCAAGAGACTGTAGGTGGCGCGCAGAGCCAGACCGCTGACAGGACGACTGCTGGCCGAAACCTCGATGCCTTTGTTCACAAACTCGCCCGTATTGACGTTGACCTGATTGAGTGTCTGGATGAGATTACTGCCCTCGCTGATGAAGCCCGTCAGTTCGAGCGACAGCAAGTGCGAGAACTGCTTGCCGACGGTAATCTCATAGTTCCACATATCTTCGGGTTCGAGGTCGGGATTGGCCATCTTGTACAGGTACATCTCCTTGAACGATGGGTTGCGGTAACCCTTGCTCACGTTGGCCTTCAACGTCCAATGGCAACCGGGATTGAGCGTGAAGCCGGCTTGTGGCACCCACTGCGTGCCGAAGCGATTGCTGTTGGCCATACGCAGTCCGGCATTGACAACCAGCATGTTATCCCACACACCCTGAGAGATTGTCACGTAGGGCGAATACTCGGTGATGCCCTCACGGTCCATCGTGGCAGGGGTAACCTTGTCTTTGCGATACACGCCGCCCGAAAGGGGAACGCTGCCAGTATAGTGGTCAAAGTCGAAGCCTACGGTGAGGTTGGTCATGCGCCATGGCTGATAGTTCTGGTAAGCCAGGACGCCCAAACGGTTGTCGAGCATCTGAAAGGGCTTAGGGTCTTCGATGTCGTGCGTGCCATGACCAAAGTAGATACGTGCTGCACCATTGGTGTTGGCATACTGGTCGGCCAGAACCATCGAGGCTTCACCACGCAGCACGTCCTGGTGATAGACATCATCAGTGCCCTTCTCCACCTTGGCATATACGGGGTCATTACCTTTGAACTTCATCACCGAATAGTCGGCATATACATTCCAGTGCTGCGAGAAGTCGTAGCCCACCTTGGCATAGGCGCTGGCCTGCCAGAAGTCGAAGTTGTCCTGCGTACCGTCGGTGCGGTCGTACCCCACCGAGGCCATGCCCGACCACTTGCCTTTGCGCATCATCGTGGTGGCTGCCGACTGCCATGTATTATAGCTGCCATACTGCGACTGCACGGTGGTGCGGATGCCATCCTCTTGTGGTGTCTTGGTGATGACGTTGATGGCTCCACCCATGGCATTGCTGCCATAGAGCACACTGCTGGGACCGCGCACTATCTCGACATGGTCGATGTGCTCGGCCACGTAGTTATCGGCAATGTGGTGCGAGAAGACTCCCGCAAACTGAGGCTTGCCGTCCACCATCATCAGCACGCCGCTGGTGGGCGATCCGCCTACGCCACGCATCTTGATGCCGCCACTGCCACCATTGCTGATGCCAAAGCCAAAGATATTACGCTCGGTGACAAACAGACTGGGTACACGACTACTCAGCGCGCTGAGCAACTGGGTGCGACCCGTAGCCTCGATCTGACGATGGCCTACCGTGCTGACGGTATAGGGAAGAAGATTCTGCGGAGTGCGGTTGTTGGTGCCGGTCACAACAACATCATACAGTGTGTCGGATTTCTCGGTCAAAGCCTGTGCATTAGCCGTAACAGAAATGGCCAAAGCAGCAATCCACATCATTGATTTTTTCATAACTGCTGTATCGATAGTAATTTTTTCAGGCGCAAAGGTACGTATTTTCTCTCGAAACACGCTCCGCCGACGCTCTCTATTTATTACCAATATTTCGCTTTTACCAATGATGTCATTAGGTTTTATATAGGGATATTGAAAACAAATCTGGTTTAATTCTTCTACATCCTGCCGGGTGTTACGCCCGCATTATTAGATATGTAGCGGTTGAAATGAGCCACATTGTCGAAGCCGAGAATTCGCGCCACCTCCTTCTGCGTACGACCCTCGCGCTTCAGCAAGTAGCGTGCCTCCATGACGGTGAAACGCTGAATCCAGTAGCTGGGCGTGTGACCGCTGACCTGGGTCGAGACTTTGTGCAGATGCTTGGAGGTGATGCAGAGTTCGTTGGCGTAATACTCGACAGTGCGATGGCTTCGGTAGGCGCCCTCCTTCAACAGGCAGACGAAACGGTTCATGATGAGGGCGTAGTTCTTCGACACTTTCTGCTGTGCGAAGAGGTGTTCGTGGGCATGGACAAGGTCGAGATAAAAGAGTTCCAAAGCCTTGCGTCGTGCCACATCCCTATAGTGTTCGGGCGTTGATGTAATGCGCAGCTCAACCTCATCCATATCGTGTGCAAGACGCATAAGTGTCTCATCGTCAACCTTGAACACAGGATGGGTAAAGAAGTGGAACTCGCCACACACGCCCCATGCCGTGTCGGGCATCAGCGTAGAGTGCTCTTCGGGGGCAAGACGAAGGCTGAGAAGACGGCAATCGGCAGAGGGTACAACGTGATGGACATGGGTGGAGACGGCCACTAGGCACATGCCACGGCCCAACACGTAGTCCTGTCCACCGAAGTGTAGGCTGCAGGTGCCCTCCAAACACACCATTATGATGATTTTCTGTTCCACAATACAAACACAATCAATTGATAGGATACTCTGCCGGAATACCCAAAACTCATGTTAACAGAGCAAAAGTAGCTATATTTCCGTTATAAAACAAACAAGATTTGCAAAATCTCTCTTTTTTGCTTACTTTTGCCCCATAAAACAAACTATATATGGCGAACTCAACCACAGCAGCCAAGGCAAAGAACAATAACATACAGATGCTTAGAGGCATCTGCGCCTTGATGGTATTCCTATCGCATTCGCTCAACTTCTTCCCCATTCCGGGTGTCGAGACCATCAAACACACACCGCTGCACCTGCTCTACGACGGGCAGTGCGCCGTGATGCTGTTCTTCGTCATGGGCGGCTATTTTTATTATAGACAGACCGAGACCACAGTGGGCATTTATGCCAAAGGCGTGTGGAAGAAGATGGTTCGCATCTATCCGCCACACCTCATCTGCCTGGCTGTCGGCATCGTAGCCATAACGCTGTTTCAAAATGCCGACACCACCTACGCCTACAGCCAACTGACGGACTGGGCCAACATCTTCTGGCACGACGAACTGACCGTGTCGGACGTAGCCAAGAATGCGCTGCTGCTAAGCCCGGGCGTGACCGACCTCATCAACCCACCCATCTGGTATCTGGTCATCGAGGTACGCATGCTCGTACTGCTGCCACTGCTGCTGTGGTTGTGCCAGCGCACCAACTACGTGTGGCTATACCTGCTCATGATTCCTGCCGCCATCATGCACGTCCCGTTCCTGAACTATCTGTTCCCCTATCTCATGGGCATGGTGCTACACCGCCATCAGGATAGCATCCATCTCATACACAAGTGGATGTACATACCCATCTTGCTGCTGGGCATCTTCCTTCTCGACCTCTACAACATCTTCCCGCTCGATACCATTCCCGAATGGCTTGACAGCATCTGCATAGCATTGCAGTCGGTCGGGGCTGCCATGATCATCTACTGCATCAAGGACATGGGGCAAGCCAGAAGCAGCAAGGCTGGATCCAGAACAACAGACACAGGAACGGCTGGGACAAGCAGCACCACGTTCCTTGGTCTTCTGCTTGTCAAGATGGGCAACATCTCGTACGAGTTCTATCTGGCACACTTCATCCTGCTCCTCACCTTCTCGCTCCTTCTGCCCATCGCCTACCTTACTATCCCCCTCACCTTTGCTGCAAGCATCCTGGCGGCGTATATATATAATAAGGTAGTAAAAAGAGAGTAAAAGAATAGTAATGCTTTTGATCCAATGTCAAAGACGAATGGGGTAGTATCCCTCACAACCGTATAACCCCATAACCATATAACCCCATAACCGAATAACCGAATAACCGTATAACCCCATAACCGAATAACCGAATAACCGTAAAACCTCACAACCTTTTAACAAAAATTAGTCAATAGGCATTTGGTAGGATGACAGAAAAGCACTAACTTTGCAAAAGAAACCAATTTATAACACATAAAAAACTATAACTATGGCAAACAAGTATTCAGGCACACAGACCGAGAAGAACCTTGAGGCTGCCTTCGCCGGCGAGTCACAGGCACGTAACAAGTACACCTATTTCGCATCACGCGCAAAGAAGGACGGATATGAGCAGATTGCTGCCATCTTCCAGCACACTGCCGACAACGAGAAGGAGCACGCCAAGATGTGGTTCAAGGAACTGCACGCCGGTATGCCCTCAACACCCGAGAACCTGCTGGCTGCTGCCGAGGGCGAGAACTATGAGTGGACTGACATGTACGAGGGCTTTGCCAAGACTGCCGAGCAGGAAGGCTTCGCCGAACTGGCAGAGAAGTTCCGCCTCGTAGCTGCCATTGAGAAGCGCCACGAAGAGCGCTATCGTGCTCTGCTCAAGAACATTGAGGCTGCACAGGTATTCGAGAAGAGCGAGGTGAAGGTATGGGAATGCCGTAACTGCGGTCACATCGTAGTAGGCACCAAGGCTCCCGAGGTATGCCACACCTGCAACCATCCTCAGGCTTACTTCGAGGTACACGTCGACAACTTCTAAGTGATGATTAAATAATAAGTTGGTACGATTTTGCTTTAGATTATTGAGATATTTTGGAGTTGTTTTGGCTTTTGCCGACGGGCAAAATGCAGAGCAATGCGGGCATTGTGACTGAAAAACAGCTTCAAAATAGCCAATAAGATAAAGTAAAGGCGTGCCAAGTTATAAAACATTTTATACCAAGTTATTTTT
>JAGHUS010000147.1 GCA_018064685.1 Bacteroidales bacterium
ATGCGGCCTTTTATGGTTGTTCTTCACTAGTAGAAATAAATCTGCCTGCAGACATACCAGAGATTGGATATTCAACCTTCAATGGTTGTAGCTCGCTCGAAAGTATAAATATTCCAGAGAGTGTTACTTCTATTGGCGATAATGCGTTCAATTTTTGCCGATCACTCAAAAGTATAAGCATTCCGGATGGTGTTACTATTATCGGCGATAGGGCTTTCTCTGGTACTGCACTCGAAAATATCAGTATTCCAAATAGCGTAACTGCCATCGGTGAGAATGCTTTCAGTGGTTGCTCTTCACTTAAAAGCATCAGTCTATCAACGGGTCTAACCGCTGTTGCTTCCGATACATTCGCTTGGTGTACATCTCTCACCTCCATCGTGATTCCAAACAGTGTAAGAGTGATTGAAGAATCTGCTTTTAGATGTTGCAGGGGGCTCACTACCATTGAGATTCCCAATAGCGTAACAAAGATAGGTAAATCTGTTTTTTGTGGTTGTAAGGGACTTCCGGTTGAAGATGGAATTCTTTATATTGGTAAATATTTGGTTAAAGTTGCTGACGGAGCTCAGATGTCATATACAATTAAACCCGGTACAGAAGTTATATTAGAGTCAGCTTTCAAAGGTTGCACAGAACTCACCTCCATTAAGATTCCGAATAGTGTAAGAATGATTGAAAAATCAGCTTTTGAAGGCTGTACGGGTCTCACCTCCATTGTGATTTCCAATAGCGTAACAGAGATTGGAGAACATGCATTTGATGGTTGCACGAGTCTTACCTCAGTCGAAATTCCCAATAGCGTAACCAAAATTGGAGAATATGCTTTTAGAAACTGCACGAGTCTTACCTCCATCGTGATACCTGATAGTGTAAAAATGATTGAAAAATCAGCTTTTAGATGGTGCACGGGTCTCACCTCTATTGTGATTCCCAATAGCGTAACAGAGATTGGAGAATGTGCATTTGATGGTTGCATGAGTCTTACCTCAGTCGAAATTCCCAATAGCGTAACCAAAATTGGAGAACATGCCTTTAGAAAATGCACGAGTCTTACCTCCATCGTGATTCCAAACAGTGTAAGAGTGATTGAAAAATCAGCTTTTAGATGGTGCACGGGTCTCACCTCTATTGTGATTCCCAATAGCGTAACAGAGATTGGAGAATGTGCGTTTGCTCAATGCATGGGGCTCACTGCCATTGAGATACCAAATAGTTTAGTGAAGATTGATATGGGTGTATTTTGTGAATGCACGAACCTCACGGCCATTAAAATTCCATACAGTGTAAAAGAGATCGGGGCATATGCATTTGCAGGTTGCACAGGCCTCATATCAATAGAGATCCCCAACAGCGTAAGAAAGTTTGATAGGTGTTCTTTCTATAAATGCACGGGTCTCATTTCCATTGAAATTCCAAATAGCGTAAGAGAAATTGGAGAATCTGCATTTGAAGGCTGCACAGGGCTTACTTCCATTGAAATCCCAAATAGCATAAGAGGAATTTTTTCGAAAGTTTTTAAGGATTGTACAGGTCTCACTGCCATTGAAATTCCCAATAGTGTAAGAAGAATTGGAGAATCTGCATTTGAGGGATGCATAGGTCTCGCCTCTATTGGGATTCCAAATAGTGTAAGAGAAATTGGAGAATCTGCATTTGAGGGTTGCACAGGTCTCTCTTCCATTGAAATTCCAAATAGCGTAAGGGAAATTGGAGGATCTGCATTTAAAGGTAGCACAGGTCTCACTTCCATTAAAATCCCTTATAGCGTAATAGAGATATCATTCTGTGTGTTTGATGGTTGTGCATTTTTGGATGAAATAACAGTTTCTGATGCAAATATAAATTACAAATCGGTAGATGGAATACTTTATAGTAAAGATATGACCAAACTTGTTGCCTACCCGCCTGGAAAAACCAACAGTCATTTTAAAGTTCCTAACAGTGTGACAGAAATTGGTTGGGGAGCATTTATGGGATGCACCTTTCTCTCATCAGTTGGAATCCCCAACAACGTAACTAAGATTGATGGCTGTGCTTTCAGCGGCTGCACTGGTCTCGCTGCCATTGAGATTCCAAACAGCTTAACGGAGATTGATTGGAGAGTTTTTTATAACTGCACGAAACTAACGTCCATAAAGATTCCATACAGCGTAAAAAAGATTGGCGATAATGCTTTTGAAGGTTGTACAAGTCTCACCTCCGTTGAGATTATCAATGGTGAAACAGAAATTGGCCTTGGAACATTTTCTGGTTGCACGAATCTCAAAAATAGTAATATAGTGTAGTATCTGCTACGATTTACGGAGAAACTCCGCATGGATATAAAAGAGTAGTAAAACCATGTCCGCAAACAAGAACGCACAACTTCGATATCAGATTCTGGATCGTTGCTTCAGCAACTTCAGACGGAAATATACCATTGACGACCTCGTGGAGGAAGTCAATGAGAAACTCTATGACCTTAACGGCACGGAGGTGTCTCTCCGACAGATTCGCGAAGATATCAAGTTCATGAGGGATAGCGTGGGGTACAATGCTCCCATCGAGGCCTACCCGCTTGAGGGCAGGAAATGCTACTATCGCTATGCTGACCGCAGCTTCAGTATCTTCAACAACGAGCTATCCGTGGAGGAGGTGAAGAGCCTGAGCCAGACGGTCAATATCCTCAGGCGATTCCGTGGAATGCCCTCCTTCAATTGGATTGAGGAGGTGGTTTCAAATCTTGAATACCGCTTTGGCGGTAAAACTGTGCAGGAGAATGTCATCTCGTTCGACCAGAACGAACGGCTGCGAGGACTTGAACATCTGCCAATGCTGATTGATGCTGCAACGAATCATCAGACACTTCGTTTGCTCTACTGTTCGTACAAAGGCATTGAGCATGACATCGTGGTGTTCCCATACCACCTAAAGCAGTACAACAACCGCTGGTTCCTGTTTGCGTTGGAGAAGGGCAAGAAACTACCTCATGTCACTACATACGCCCTGGATAGGATTGTGAAGATCTCGAATGATACAACTGAGTATGTTCCAAACACTGAGGTGGATTTCTCACAATGTTTTGAAGACATCGTAGGTGTCACAATGACAGCAAAAAGAGATGCACAGCCCGAGAAAGTCGTGCTACGGTTTACACCTGGCAGATTTCCATACGTTGTGTCCAAGCCCTTGCATTCCTCACAACAGATCGTCAGTGAAGAGGATTGCACCATACAGCTTTGCGTCCACCCCAACCATGAGCTCCGCAACCTCATCTTCTCCTTCATTCCTGATGTAGAAGTGCTCTCTCCAAAGTGGTATCGTGAAGAGTTGAAGAAGAAAATTGAAGAAAATTTGAAGAAATATTCTATCGATGAATCTTGACTGCACAGCAGGGATGTAACTTTGCACTCGTCAAACAAAAAGTTACACCTTTAAAACGAAAAAACAAGTTATGAAGCAGTTACAAGGAAAGTATTGTCAGGACTGCAAGATCTTTACTGACAACATAGAAGAAGAGGCAGTTGCCCTCGTTCAGTCAATGCTGGAACAACCGGCATTTGCAGATTCACATATTCGCATCATGCCCGATGTTCACATGGGAAAAGGAATCACCATCGGGTTCTCCGCTCCCTTGGGAAAGTACGTCAACCCCAACCATGTGGGAGTGGACATCGGATGCACGGTATCAACCATGGAACTATCAACTGTCGTTCCTGCTGAGTGTTATGCAGACTTTGAACGGATGGTGGGAGAAGTCATCCCTACAGGGCATCGTATAAACGACCATGAAGTCATCAATCGCGACGAGTTCTTCGCTTTCCTCAACGAAGAGTACAAGCAGGTGCTGAATGACTTTCCCGAGATGATCAACCCCGTAGAGGTCATCAACGAGGAGTTCGTCTCGCGTTTCCTCATGCGTATCGGAATGAATACGGAGATGTTCTACTGTTCTCTGCCTTCACTCGGAGGAGGTAACCACTTCCTGGAGTATGGAGAGACTGAAGACGGACGCGGATTCTTCACAGTGCATTGCGGATCGCGCAACCTTGGAGTGAGGGTCTGCAGCTACTGGGTACGTAAGGCCAAGGACTCCTGCTCTGAAATCTCGGAAAAGGACCACTATCGTATCATAGAAGAGGTTAAGGCATCATGCCCAGACAGGACACAATGGCAGCGTCTCATCCAAGAGGCAAAGGTACGTGTCCGTGAGGAAGAGTATCTGGCAGATTACCTGAGCGGAGCATACCTGAAAGGGTATCTCTCTGATATGGTTATCACACAAGCATACGCCCGCTTCAACCATATCATGATTCATCGCCAAGTAAGCCAAATCTTGCAGGAGCACTTCGGAATCAGTGTTGTCAACGAGATCTATACAACCCACAACTACATTGACTTCAAGGATCATCCCATGCTGCGCAAGGGAGCCATCCGTGCCTATGCTGACGAGCTCTGCATCATCCCCTTCAACATGCGTGACGGACTTGCTATCTGCCGAGGGAAGTCAAACTCTGACTGGAACTTCACGGCACCTCACGGAGCAGGACGTATCCTCTCACGTACAGCCGCCAAGATGCAGTTGAAGATGGAGGACTTCGAGAGGACAATGACAAATGTCTATTCCACCACGGTGTGTGAAGGAACCCTCGATGAGTCGCCTATGGCATACAAGCCAATGGATGAAATCGTCCGATTGATTGAACCAACAGTAGAAATCCTATATTTCGTTCGCCCAAAGATCAATATCAAGGCAACGGATGCGGAATAAATATATAATTGAAGGTATAAAATCATGAAATTTCTAAAAAAAATATTTAACAGAGAGCATAAAACCGAAAACATTGAGTTAACTCCAACTGTAGTATATGTTGACTTGGGGTTGCCAAGTGGAACTCTATGGGCCAAGGCAAACTATGGTTCTACGTCACCCGAGCAGTTCGGTAAAGAATGTACGGTTGAGGAACTTCCCATAGGATTGCCATCATACGAGCAAGCGTATGAACTTATAGAGCAATGCCAATTCTCTCCAATAATGTTTGCCGACTTTTCAAAAGGTTGGCGCGTAAAAGGACCAAATGGCAAAAGTTTGTTCTTCCGTGTAAAACCTAATAACGAGGCTTATATGGACACGGACTCCACAACTCTGTGGTGCCAACCATGTGATGGCTATACCCCGTTTATGATATTTTCAGAGACCAACATAACAATTGGGATGGCTATTGACAAAGCAATAACAAGCCAACTTAGACAAGTAAAGAAATAAACCAGATAGGTTTTTTCAATTTATCTGGTTATTTTGGGAAATTGAATCCATTAACTATTACAAACAATGGAAAAGATGAAACTTAGATTAAGACAAAACATATTTCCCTGGATGAAGGATCAGTTGTCACGACCGCAATGGTTCCGCAACTTCTTCATCACCAGAAACGCATGGGCTTCATTCTCCGTGTATTCGCACGTGAGACGAGCCACGGGAAAGGAGAAGATTTCTTATCCGACAAAGGAATCGGCTCTTAAAAATGCAGAATGGCATAGTCAGAAGTTCGGAGTGCATTTCTCAGTATATAAATGCCTCTATTGCGATGGTCGGCATATTGGAAAAAACGCACAGAACAAACTGTCAGACGATATTGTCAAATAGTAAAGAAAGGAGGCGACTCCAATGAAACGTGAACTATACATTCAGATAAAGAAGTTCCTGCGCGAGGTGATTCGCGGCACGGAGTTCGAGGGCCATGTGATGACCGTCGGGGGCTGCGTGCGCGACGAGCTCATGGGACTTGAGATTAAGGACATCGATATGTGCGTGTCGCTGCCTGGTGGCGGCATACGCTTTGCCGAGTGGCTGAAGGAGAAGGGACTGACCACCAAGGGCGTGACCGTTTACCCCAACTATGGCACGGCCATGCTGCACCTGACGGCTTTCCCCGACGTGGAACTGGAGTTCGTGCAGACGCGCAAGGAGAGGTACATCGACCACTCCTGCCGCAACCCCGAGACGGCCTTCGGCACGATAGAGGATGACTGCATGCGTCGCGACCTCACCATCAACGCCCTGTACTGCAATGTCTCTACGGACGAGATCATCGACATCACGGGCAATGGTGTGAACGACATCCGCGACCACATCATCCGCACGCCTGCCGATCCCGACCTCACCTACGACGACGACCCCTTGCGCATCCTCCGCTGCATCCGTTTCGCCAGCCGTTACGGTTGGGATGTCGAGGCTGAGACGATGGCCGGCATGAAGCGCAACGCCTTCCGTCTGGAGATCATAACCAAGGAGCGCATACACGACGAGTTCTGCAAGATGGCCACCTGCCAGTACCCCGTCATGGCCATGGAGCTGCTTCGCGAGACGGGATCCATGCACTTCGTCATCCCCGAGCTGGAAGAGACGTACAGCATGATGCAGAACGAGTACCACTTCGGCACGGTATGGGAGCATACCCTCGCTGTGCTCGGAAGTGAAAAGTTAGCTTTTGGCAACGGTCAAAATGCCGTTAAAAGTGAAGAGTTTCTCGTCCTATGGCTTGCGGCTTTGCTCCATGACATCGGCAAGATACGCTGTCGTGAGGTGACGGAGGACGGCAAGGTTCACTTCCTGAAGCATGAGCAGATGAGCGCAGAGATGATCGACGAGCTGCTTCGCCCCTTGAAGTTCAGCAACGAAATCATCAAAGAGGTGGCCTTCCTCGTTCGCAACCACATGATCTGCAAGACATGGGGATATGAATGTGAGCACATGAAGGATAAGAAGCTTCGACGCCTCCACTACGAGTGTAAGACGGAAGAGCACTTTCGCCTGCTCATGACTCTCATCCATGCCGACAACATGGCCCATGCCGAGGGTAGGTGTATGCCCAGGCAGGTAGAGCTCATCCTTCGTCGCACAGAGCAGATGAAGGCAGAAGGTTCTGCGATGTTCGGTTACAAGCTGCCTCTTACTGGCAAGGAAGTGATGGACATGAAAGGCTTCACGCCCGGACCTGCCGTCAAGGAATGCCTTGAATACCTGATGAAGGTTGCTTTTGCAAACCCTCTACGTGAGAGAGAAGAGTTCGTGAAGCATCTTCTTGGATACAGATTGCAGAGGTGATAGACATAGGGTTACTTATCGCTCTATAAATGTAAGGTGATGATATAAAGAGACATGAATGACCTCTGAAGATGAGAAACAAAATGAACTTCAGAAAATGTAATTTGAGCTATGAAGAAGTGTTTTAAAACACCCGCATATCAATCAGAGTTGTTCTCAATCAAATCCATATGGGTTGAGGACAACTCTCTTTGCATCCGTGGCAATCATTATGACGAGGGCGTTCTCTTAGGCACACAGTATGACATAACAGGATTCTCTTTCATCTGCAATGATGCCGAAACATTGGCATATTTGCTGAATACAACTATTGCTGATTTGCCCGAACACATCACATACTTAATCAAAGGGCATGTTGACCTCCTAGAAAGCTATTGTCAGAAGCATGGCCTAGAATGCAACTTAGTGATGATTAAATAATAACTAGGCATAAAATGTTCTGCAAACTTAGAGCTATCATCGCCTAGATATTTCCTTAATTAAGATTTCCCCGAAGGGCCTAACATTTCCCCGACAGGGCTAAGATTTCTTGCCGATAGGCAACTTGCAAAACTTGTAATTATTACAGTACACACTACATGCCCAGTCGCTCGAGTGACTCCTTGGCATTTTCAAATCCCTGCTCGGCTGACTTGCGATACCACTTCACGGCCTCGTCTATGGACTGGGCAACACCCCCTGGCCTTTCTCATATTTGATTATCTTCGGCGAAGCCACATGGCGAAGAAGAAGTCTTCCAGGCGGACACCCTTTTCTGTACGCACAACTATTGATTTCTCAATCAGCGCATTGAGGGCTGTCTGCAGTGAACTGGCAGAAGTCAGGTGGTGCTTCTTGATGAAGGTGCTCGAGGTGACACTCTGGGCGTAGCCCTCGTGGGCGATGGCCAGCAGAACCTGTTTCTGTTTTGCCGACAGCATGGACAGGGTAGATTCGTACGCTATCTCCTGCAGACGAAGAATATTATCTTCTGCTATATCTATATATTCCTCGGTGCAAGTCTGTCCCTTCTCGGTCATACTATACAGTTCGTTCAGCATCATGTGTACGAACCACGTGTATCCCTCGTATCTGCGATAGGCGGCAAGAACCGTTTCGGGGGTGACGACTCTGTCTCGCATGGCAAACATACGGCAGGCAAAGTCGGTGTAGACATCCTCGGGAATAGGGTCGAGCCCCATCGAGATGGCACTCTGGTAGAAGGGTTTTGCCGGTGAGTTGAACATATTTGACATAGTATGACGCTTGCTGCCCGAGAAGATGAACGATGTGTTGCTGCACCGCTGTATATGGGTTCGGAGAAGTGCCTCAATATTCTTCTCTTGATATTCGCCAATCTGCTGGAACTCATCAATCGCCACAAGACAAGGTTTATCAGCAGCCTCCAGATAGCTGAAGATCTCGCGCATGGTTGTCTCGGGCGAAGGGATCTCGCCCACGTTGATGCTGAAGGTGGGTTCGCCGGTGATGCCATCGACTGTGAATCCGGCTCTTAGCGACTGTACCATGGCGAAGAAGCGTTCCACAAACTTCTCGCTTTTTGACTTAAGCGAATGATACACCTCATTGCCCAGTGCCTGCACGAGGTCCGTCAGCGACGAAGTGGCATACAGGTCAACATAGAACGTATGGTAGTTGTCAGCAATCTCCGGGCGTCTGAGACAATGGTGTATGAGTCCGCTCTTGCCAAGACGCCGGTGAGAGATGATGGCCACATTACGTCCGTTTGTTATCTGCTTGACGAGTATCTCCGTCTCCTTCTTACGGTCGCAGAACAGTTCATCGGGAATATCTTTACCCAGAATAAATGGGTTAGAATTAAGGCGATTTATCATTTTATTGCTTTTCCAATTATTGCTTTTTAGGTAATTTGTTGCAAAGGTAATACAATTATCTGATATTTCGCAAACTGAAGCCATATTTTTAGGCTCCGAATGTTGAAAAAACACCACTGAAAGTCATCGTGAGGCGTGACTGTGGCATAGAGGAGATAGAGGGAGGATCGAGAATTTTGCACATTTAGCAACTGACAAACGAGCGTTTAGCAGCTGTTAAACGTGTGTTTGGCAGCTGCTAAACGCGTGTTTAACAGCTGCCGTGCAACAAAAAGTCCTAGCGAGTTTCATATATTTCTCGCTAGGACACTATACATTTTTCGCTAGGACTCAGGATAATTTTCGCACGAGTCTCAATACGGATTATTCGCAGTTTTATCTTCGGATTGTCAGCACATGGCTGCAACGCTGGGGATAGATGCCAGGCATCAAGCCAGTAGCATAATTATTCAACTTTCGCTTGTAATGATCAGATTGATTATCAAGTCGCTTGCGCGAGAAGGTTCAGCTCGACGGCCGAAGGGAAAGTCAAATCTAGGCGGCTAAA
>JAGHUS010000059.1 GCA_018064685.1 Bacteroidales bacterium
TTGTGACTGAAAAACAGCTTCAAAATAGCCAATAAGATAAAGTAAAGGCGTGCCAAGTTATAAAACATTTTATACCAAGTTATTTTTTAATCATCACTAAATACAACGCACCACTTTTCATGCAGAAGGAGATAAGACAGAGGGTAGCGGAGGACAGGAGCATCACGGACTTTCAGCGACGCGTGTACCTGGAACTGCTGAACGTGCCTCGAGGCGAGACGATAAGCTACGGCGAACTGGCCCGGCGCATAGGTTGCCGCAGCGCCCAGGCCATAGGGCAGGCACTGAAGCGCAATCCCTTCGCACCCGAAGTGCCCTGCCACCGCGTGGTGGCGGCTTCGTGGAAGGGGCTGGCACAAGCAGCTGACGGAGCGAAGGGCATCGGCGGATTCCATGGGCAGCGCGAGGGGGAGATGATAGAGAAGAAGCTGAGGATGCTAAGAGAGGAGAGAGGATGCAGAGAGTGTTGAACGTAAAGTAATGAGCGAAATGAGGAATTATTCAGCAAAACGAATGCTGGCGGTATGGTGCACAGTCCTTGCAGCAGGGCTCGGCACCGCCCATGCACAAAGCCACACCCCCCTTGGCAACCCAAACGGCAACGGGGGACAAGAGGGATTCGGATTTTTCGGTGCGTTTGGCTCGGACGGTCAGATGCCCGACTTCAGTCACATGCCCGACATGGGTGCCATGCTGGGCGATATGCCCGAGGGTCCTACGGGCAAGGTTGACTTCCAGTCGTCCGACCTTCCGCTCATCCAGCTCTTCACCGACAGCCTTCGCATCACAAAGCAGAAGAAGATAACGGCACGCATGACGATAACCGACAACGGCAGCGGCAGGCGCAATACGCCCGACGATGCGCCCAACATCTACGACGGCGCCATCGCCATCAAGATACGCGGCAACAGCTCGGCAGCCTTCACACAGAAACGCTACACGCTGGAGACGCGCAACGCCGACGGCACAAAGGCCATCGTGCCACTGATGGGACTGCCTGCCGACCACGAATGGGTGCTGCTGGGCCCGTACAACGACCGCTCGATGATGCGCGATGCCTTCGCCTTCGACCTGTGGCGCTCCATGGGCCACTGGGGGCCACGCGTGCGCTACGCCGAACTGCTGCTGAACGGCGAATACCGTGGCGTGTACATGCTCGTCGAGAAGATTAAGCGCAGTGCGGAACGCGTGAACATCAGCGGCATGGATGCCGAGGCCACCCAGGGCGAGGACGTCACCGGAGGATACATTCTGCGAGTGGATGCGCCCGACGACGATTTGGCTACCTTCCAGTCGAAGGTGGACGGCGTAGGCTCTGCGCCCAACTTCGGCGGCTTTGGCGGTTTTCCGGGTGGAGGGGGCTTCCCGGGCTTCGGCGGTATGGAGGGCTTCCCCGGCTTCGGTGCCTTCCCGGGTGGCAACGCCTTCCCCAGCATGCAGGGGGGCACAGACCCCAAAGCACCAGGGGCCGCAGAGAAGGGCAACTCCGAAGCGGAGAAGGCTGCACTGAGCCACCCCGTGACATGGAGCATCTACTACCCCAAGAAATCGGCACTACGACCCGAGCAGCTGAGCTACATAGAGCAATACGTAGAGCAGGCCGAGCGGGCCATACAGCGGGGCAAAGGATACGAGAAGCTCATCGACGCAGAATCGTTTGTGGACTATTTCATACACACCGAACTGAGCCTCAATGCCGACGGCTTCAAGCGTAGCGCCTATTTCTACAAGGACAAGGGCAAGGCAGCACGCCTCACTGCGGGACCGGTGTGGGACTACAACCTGGCCTACGGCAACTGCAACTTCTGCGGAGCCGACGACATCAACGGATGGGTGTACAACGGGTGCGAGACCAATCCCACGCCTGCCATGTGGAAGTCGCTGGCGCAGAACAAAGCCTTCATGGACAAGGTGCGCAAGCGCTATCGCGAACTGCGCAGAGGCATACTCAGCGACAAGGCCGTAAACGAATATATCGACACTCATGCCGGCATGCTGGCCGAGGCGCAAGAGCGGCACTTTGCCAAGTACCCCACCCTGCTGAAGGACGGCAAGGTGCCGGATGCCGACGCCGCGCAGACATCGGCCCAGGCACAACAGGATGCACCCGACAACGCCGCTGCAGGTGCTGAAACGGGCGGCTTCGGAGGATTCGGTGGATTCGGCGGCTTTGGAGGTTTCGGCGGCATGATGGGTGGAGGCGACACATCGTGGTTCGATGCCTACAGCGTGGAGAGCTACAAGGAGGAGGTTGAGGTGCTGAAACGATGGATGGCCAGCCGACTGGCATTCCTCGACAATCAGTGGTAAGGGGGGGGTGACGACAACACCATATCACTGGAGACGATATATTCTTTTTACAAATTATATATTAATTGACACTGATTCCGCAGATTCTACCTGAAAATCTGCGTAATCCGTGCAATCAGTGTCAAACGATACATTAGGTGCAAGATAGTATATAACCTGCCCAATTGTATATTTTTCGAAGTTTTTTCTGCATTTATTTGGCAGAAAAGAAAATCGTTTGTAACTTTGCGCCCAGATTTGGTAACAGAGCACTGCGCTCTGTGCAAGGGAATCAGGTGTAAGACCTGAGCTGTTCCTGCAGCTGTAAGCCACATTAGCGAGATGGCAATGACAAGTCACTGTCCACAAGACGGGAAGACGCCAGACTCGGTGGTAAGCCAGAATACCTGCCACGTCGGAAATGAGTGTAACAATGCTCCCAGGATATGGAGCTCTTGACTTATGACAGCAAAAAGACTGACAGCGCTAATCGTAGCAACTGCGGCTTGTGGCACCATGGCGTGTGCGCAAGGCAAGGTTGATGGCATCCTGCACGAAGTGGTAGTCACGGGTACAGGTACGCAGCATCTGTTGAAGGATGCTCCCGTACAGACCGAGGTTATCTCGCGCAAGATGCTCGACACGTATGGCGGCAAGAGTCTGGAGGAGATTCTGGGCGGACTGACGGCTTCGTTTGCATTCAGCGAGGGCGACATGGGCAGCCAGATGCAGCTGGGCGGACTGGGCAACGCGTACATATTAATATTGATAGACGGCAAGCGCGTGCATGGCGACGTGGGAGGCGAGAACGACCTCGGACTCATCGATCCGCACAACATCGAGCGCATCGAGATTGTCAAGGGCGCACAGTCGGCCCTCTACGGCAGCGATGCCATGGCGGGCGTCATCAACATCATCACCAAGAAGCACCACGACGACGCTCTCTACCTGGAGAACACCACACGCTACGGCAGCTACAACGACGTGCGGCAGCACAACGGCGTGGGATTCGGCCTGGGACGACTGACCAGCATGACGAACTTCCAACTGCAGCACACCGACGGCTGGCAGAACACACGCATGGAGCGGGCCGAGGGACAGACACTGACCGACTCGCGCAACAAGACGCTGAACAAGTATACCAACTACCAGTTGGCCGAGCGACTGGACTACCAGCTGGCTAAGGACCTGAGCCTCTATGCCGAGGGCAGCTACTACACGAAGCAGATAAACCGTCCACAGAACGGCAGCCATCCCAGCTGCGACGTCTACACCTACGACCTGCGCTATCGCAATGCCAGCGCGGCTGTGGGCGGCAAGTGGAACGTGAACAAGCGCGATGCCGTGACGCTGGATGTGGACTGGAACAAGCATGCCTACTACTACGACTATACGGCTCGCACCTATGAGTACATGAAGCTGGAGGGCGAGGAGTATGGCGAGCTGAACGGCGAGTGGTACTCGGTGCCTATGTATCGCGGGCAGTCCAAGCTGCAGAGCGACCAGCAGCGCCTCATGGCACAGGCCAAGGGTGTCTTCTATCTGCCGCACGACAACACGCTGAGCGGAGGCATGGAGTTCCGCTACGACTACCTCAATGCTCCGCTGCGCACCGCAAACGGTTCGGCCAGCGACTGGACGGCGGCTGCCTACGTGCAGGACGAGTTCAACATGCTGCAGTGGCTGAACGTGACGGGCGGTCTGCGCTTGGTGCAGAACCATAACTTCGGACTGCGCCTCACGCCCAAAATCAGCGCCATGGCCTCGCTGGGCGACTTCCGCATACGTGCCGGATGGGGACAGGGTTTCAAGACGCCCACCGTCAAGGAACTGCACTACCGCTACCTGCATGTCATGGGCAGCAGCACCTTCTTCAACATCGGCAACATCAACCTCGACCCGCAAGGCAGCAACCACTACAATGCGGGCGTGGAGTATCGCGGACGTAAGTTCACGGCTTCTGTCACAGGATACATCAACAAGCTTACCGACATGATAGCACTGGTCAACGTGCCCGTAGGCGAGATTCCTGCGGGTGTCACCACGGCCTATTTGGGCGATGGCAGCGGCAACGTGCAGGCACGCATGTACAAGAACATGGAGGATGCCAAGACGTATGGCGTGGACATGAACGCATCTTACAAGCTGACAAGCGAACTGACGCTGAATGCCTCGTACAGCTACCTCGACACCGATGCGCACCTCTACGACACACAGCACAACCGACTGGAGAAGGTCACCATCGATGGCATGGCTCACCACAAGTGGAGTGCATCGGCCGTCTACCAGCATCGCTTCACCCCCAAATACCGTCTCGGTCTCAACCTCTCCACCCGTGGCAGCAGTGAGCGCTTCTACCAGAACAACGGCAACGGAAAGGGCTTCCAGATATGGCGACTGAACACCACGCACGACCTGGGGCGCACCGACCGCAAACTGCTCTACCGACTGGAGCTGGGTGTGGACAACCTGCTGAACTACCGCGACCGCACCATGCGACCCTACCACCTGGGCACCACCACGGCTGGCACTACGGTCTTCGCCACCTTCAGCATCAAGTTCAAGCAGGGCAAGGCGCTGGCCAGTGCCGAGAAGAAGGGCCGCGACAAAGCCTCATCGGGCGAAGATAGCGAGGAGTAACATACAATGAGTTGAAAGCTGGGCATTACACCATTACAGCATTACAGCAGTTTTTACATACATCAATTTATATTAAAACTAAAAAAATGAAAAAGATTAAATCATTTGTGCTGGCCATGCTCGCAGTAGCACTGGCAGCTCCCGTGTTCACATCATGCAATGATGACGACCCCGTCAACAACATCGTCTCAGAGTACAGCAAGAACGACGAAATGGTAGCCAACCAGAAGAAGGCTTCGGGCAAGAACGAGGCCGTGCTGCTCGTGGCTTTCGGCTCAACATGGAGCAACTCTTTCGCTGCCTTCGACGCAACCAAGAAGGCATACGAGAAGGCATTCCCCAATGCCGATGTATACATCAGCTTCTCTTCCGACATCTGCATCAACCGCGCCAGCGCTGGCGAGAACGGTGAGGCACGCGACTACTACGAGCCCCGCTACCTGCTGCACGCCATCGGTGCAGCCAAGTACAGCAAGATATACGTACAGTCTCTGCAGGTCATCCCCGGTGAGGAGTTTGCCAACGTTGTGGCTTGCGTCAAGAAGTTCATGAACAATGGCTACATCGCCAGCGCTCACCTCGACGACGCTTACCTCAAGAAGCTGGACGAGGACAAGGCCATCTTCCTCGGTCTGCCTCTGCTCAACGATCCCGAGAACGATGTTCCCGAAGTAGCCAAGCAGCTCGACGCTGAATACAAGAACGAGGCTGCCAAGGGCGTTGTGGCATTCATGGGCCACGGCAATCCCGACAACTACGACACCTTCAAGGCTAACATCCGCTACACCCAGCTCGAGGAGGCTCTGCAGGCCATCAACAGCAACTACTTCGTGGGTACTGTCGACATGCCCGACAACTACAAGCAGGACGTGCTGGCACGCATGAAGGAGGCTGGCAAGAACAGCGGCGACATCTATCTGCACGCCTTGATGTCTATCGCCGGCGACCACGCTCACAACGACATGGCTGGCGGTATGAATCCCGAGGACGAGGACGAGTACTGGGATGCTAGCGAGCCCGAGAGCGAGGAGAACAGCTGGTTCATGTACTTCAAGAACAACGAGTACACTCCCAAGGTAACCCTCGGTACCAATAAGGAGCCTCTCGGACTGCTCGAGATCCCCGGCGTACTGAACGTATGGATCGAGCACACCAAGAAGGCTGCCTTCCTCGAGGATGCTTACCATTCAATGAATCCCGAATAAAAAACAAGACTCCGTGAGGAGTGTATACACATAAAAACTATCTGCAAATAATTAATGTAATGAATAGGGTTGCTCCCGACATTTTCGGTAGCACCCTATTTTTTTTAATTGGGAAGGAGGAAGGAGGTTTTAGGCCGCTGTGCTTTTAAGGGTTTAGAACCTATCTCTTTATTAAGTAAGTATCCAGAATTATTTAGTTAATGTTAAAGCAAGCAATTCTTCTTTATTCTCTCTTAATTCTTAATTAGAAATTACGATTTTTTGAATTATTTTATTTAACTTTGCAAACATCATGAAAAAACTGCTTTTCTATATCACTGCCATAGCCTTGCTGACAGCATGCACAAAAGAGGCCGCCAAGCAGACTGTAAGCGCCGACGAGCTCTTCGCTGCACAGGACTCTGTGCTGGCCGATGCCGACCAGTACAGCGACACCATCGAGATAAAATATGCCAAGGGACTGAAGGTGAGCTACGAGGCCGACGGCATACACGTGGGCATCAGCAACCCTGACCCTTCGGCCAAGCACAGCAAGGCCGAGGAGATTGTCATCACCAAGCCTTGCAGCAAGTTTGTTGTCACAACAGCCTTGCAGGCTGGCAACTTCGAGGTGCTGCAACTGGAGGACCGCATCGTGGCCATGAACTCGCTCAAGAACCTCTTCTCGCCACAACTAAAGCAGCAGATCGAAAGCGGCAAGACCATACAGATAGGCAAGGAGGGTAACTTCGACATCGAGACCATCATTGCTGCACAGCCCGACTATATCTTCGTCTCGGCCTCGAAGCATGGCGGATTCGAAGCGCTGAAGGACTGCGGCATACCCCTCATCTCGCACCACGGATACAAAGAGAGCAGTCCGCTGGGACAGGCCGAGTGGATAAAGCTCATCGGACTGCTCACGGGCCAGACACGACGTGCCAATGCGGTCTTTGCCGACATCGAGAAGAAATACCTGCAGCTGCAGTCCGAGGCCAAAGGCATACAGAGCAAGCCCACCATCATCAGCGGACGACAGATGCGCGACGGGTGGTACATCGTGGGCGGCAAGAGCTATATGGCACAGATATTCAGCGATGCCGGGGCCGACTATATCATGAAGGACAACGAGGAGTCGGGAGGCACCACACTCGACTTCGAGGCTGTCTACGCCCGTGGCATCAATGCCGACTTCTGGCAGATAGACGGCAGCTTTGACGGCGACTACACCTTGCAGGATCTGGCCAACGAAGACGAGCGCTATGCCTCGATGGCTGCCTACAAGCAGAAGAAAGTCATCTTCTGCAACCTCTCGCAGACGCCCTATCGCGAACTGGCCGGCGTGCAGCCTCATCTGCTTCTTGCCGACTTCGTCAAAGCCCTTCACCCCGAACTGCTGCCACACTACAAGCCCGTGTTCTACAAACTGCTGGAGAAATAGCATAATGGCAGAAAGGCTAGAGCATCTAGAAAACCTAGAGAATCTAGAACTTCTAGAACTTCTAGAACTTCTAGAAAATCTAGGACTTCTAGAGCTTCTAGAAAAACCAGAAAAAACCAAAAACACCCTATAAAAGATGAAAGTATACACCAAAACCGGAGACAAAGGCCAGACCTCGCTTGTAGGTGGCCAGCGCGTATCGAAGTGCTGCGAACGCCTCGAGAGCTACGGCACCGTTGACGAACTGAACTCACACATCGGTCTGCTCATCGCCATGTGCAGCGACGATGCCGACAAGGCCTTCCTCACCGACATCCAAGGCGCTCTCTTCGTGGTGGGCGGCTATCTGGCCACCGACAACACTCAGCGCGAAGTGCGACAGGGCAACATCGTCACTGCCGACATGGTAGAAGCCGTCGAGCACGAGATAGACCGTCTGCAGGAACTCCTCCCTCCGCTGCGCCTCTTCATTCTGCCCGGTGGAAGCATGGCTGCCAGTCAGGCCCATGTGTGCCGCACCGTGTGCCGACGCAGCGAGCGCTGCATACTGCGACTAGCCGAGTGCGGAGCCGAGGTGGACGAGCAGGTACTGAGCTACGTCAACCGTCTCAGCGACTACTTCTTCGTGCTGGCACGCAAGCTCAACGTTGATGCCAAAGTCGAGGACATCGTGTGGAGAAGAAAGTAAGCCACTGATCAAGAATATTCGGCTAATCAACGTACACACCCTTCCATTCGGTTAATCAACACACAATCAATCATCCCCCCTTCCATTCGGTTAATCAACGTACAATCAATCATCCCCCTTTCCATCGGTTAATCAACGCACAATCAATCATCCCCCCCTTCCATTCAATATGAAAAAGATACTGACCTTGGCTCTTTCGGCACTGTGCGCAACGGCTACACATGCCATCGACCTGACAAAAGCCACCATCGTATATAACGACAAGGATGCTGCCTTGGTGAAACAGATGGCCAACGTGCTGGCCGAGGACGTGGAACGCGTGTCGGGCATCAAACCCACTGTGAGCACACAAAAGGGAAAGGGCGAAAACGTGGTGCTGGCCACTGCCAGATACGCTGCAAGCCACAAGGAACTGCGCGGAGCGTGGGAGCGCTATGCTATCGACACGAAGGGCAGCACGATGTACGTCACAGGATCGGATGCCAGAGGACTGGCCTACGGCGTACTGCACATCAGCGAGGCCATAGGCGTCAGTCCGTGGTACTGGTGGGCCGACGTGCCTTGCGATGCCTCGAAGAGGGCCGTATGCACAGACTATGCCGAGACGATGGTGAGCAAGGAGCCTAGCGTGAAGTATCGCGGCGTCTTCATCAACGACGAGGACTGGGGACTGAAGACGTGGTCGTCGCGCAACTTCGAGAAGGAACTGGGCGACATAGGTCCAAAGACCTACGACAAGGTGTGCGAACTCATCCTGCGCCTCAAGGGCAACATGCTGGCTCCGGCCATGCACACCTGCACAGGTGCTTTCTACAGCCATCCCGAGAGTCAGGTCATGGCCGACAAATGGGGCATCATGATCACCACCAGCCACTGCGAACCGCTGCTCTTCAACAACGCAGCACCATCGGAGTGGGACAAGGAGCGCGACGGAGAGTGGAACTGGGAGACGAACCGCGAGACCATCCTGCAGAAGTTCAACGACCGACTGCGCGAGACGGCTCAATACAACAATATCTACACCACCGGTATGCGTGGTCTGCACGACGAGGCCATGAAGGGCAGCTCCGACAACTCGGTGCGTGCACGCACGCTGGAGAAGGTCTTTGCCGAGCAACGACGCATACTGGAGAAATACAAGGGGGAGAAGGCTAAGGACATACCGCAGATATTCGTACCCTACAAGGAGACACTCGACATCTATGATGCCGGACTGCAAGTGCCCGACGACATCACTCTGGTGTGGCCCGACGACAACTACGGCTACATGAAGCGAGTTAGCAACGACGACGAGCAGAAGCGAGGCGGACACAGCGGACTGTACTACCACCTCAGCTATCTGGGCACGCCACACGACTATCTGTGGATTTCCACCACAGCACCCATGCTCATGTACGAGGAACTGCTCAAGGCCTATCAGGCTGGAGCCGACCGCTACTGGCTGCTCAACGTGGGCGACATCAAACCTATGGAGATCGAGACGCAGATGTTCATGGACATGGCTTTCGACTTCTCGGACTTCGGCTACGACAATGCCAACACCTATCAGGCTGAATGGCTGGCAGCCATCTTCGGCTCGAAGTACAAAGAGGCCTTTCAGTTCATCCTCGACAAGCACTACCAACTGGCATGGCAGCGCAAACCCGAATATATGGGCTACGAGATAGAGTGGGACAACAAGGAGAACGAACGACTGCACGACAGCGATTTCTCCTTCGCCACAGGCACGGCGCAGCAACGCCTTGTCGACTATCAGGACATCTGCAACGCCTATCGCAGCATCGAGGGTTCGGTGAGCGAGGAACTTCGTCCTGCCCTTTTCGAGATGCTGGGCTACGGAGTGCTTTCGGCCTATCAGATGAACCGCAAATTCCTCTACGCCCAAGCCAACCACGAGACGGGAAGTGCCATCTACGCACAAGAAGCCAGAAAGGCAAACGAGGAGATTGAGAGATTGAGGATGCAGTACAACAGTATGCTGAATGGCAAGTGGAACGAGATGATATCGGAGGTGCCGCCTGGCTTCGTAGCGCAATACCAGCGTATGCCCGACCTCGTCGACGCTCCTACCACAGCCTATCGTCTGCCCAAGGCTCAGCTACACCCCGAGTTCAGCAACAAGATAGACCTCGCCTCGCTGTCCGCACAAATCAAGGCCGAAGGCAATGGCACATTCCGACTGCTCGAGGGCATCGGCACCGACTGGCTGGGACTGCAGATGGGACAAGCCATGGACAAGGACTGCCAGGGCAGCATCGACATCAACATACCATCGGAAGGACTGCCCGCTAATGCCGACTCCATCACGCTCTGCATCTCGGTCGTACCGCTCTGGCCTGTGGCCAAAGACCGTAGCAATGCATTTGCTGTGAGCGTTGACAACGGCAAGGAGATGGTGTGCCAGAACAAGTTCAAGGAGTGGGGCATGGAGTGGAAGATACAGGTGATGGAGAACCGCAAAGAATTCGTCCTCACCCTGCCTCTCGACAAGAAACGCACTCAGCACATCCTCACACTCAACATCGTCGATCCGGGACAGATCATCCAGAAGATTACATATAAGTAATTAAGGTTGTGAGGTTATGAGGTTATGAGGTTGTGAGGTTATAAGGTTATGAGGTTGTGAGGTTGTGAGGTTATGAGGTTATGAGGTTATGAGGTTGTGAGATTATGAGGTTGTGAGGTTATGAGGTTGTGAGGTTATGAGGTTATGAGGTTGTATGGATATTACACTTTGACATATTGTGTTTGGTTCATATCCGGACACTCGTACTCGCATTACACCGTTACACCATTACACCATTACAGCGTTAACCATTACACCGTTACAGCGTTACACCATTACAGTGCAATTCCTCTTCTCTTCTTTTTGTGGATTGGAAGTCCTCCCCCTTGGGGGAGCTAGAGGGGGCTTTTTCTCACTTGAGGGAGCTAGAGAAGGGCTTTGTTCAGATAACCCCCAACAGAGCCACATAGCAGACTAGCTCTGCCGCGATGAAGGTAGCGCCGCAGCAATCGCCCGTATAGCCATTGATGCGGCGTTTCATCATGCCGAAAAGCAAGGCACAGAGCAACACGGGCAGAAGCAACGGAAAGAGCAGCAGCAGAGTGTAGGGATTGATAACTACAGCACCCTTGCCCAGCGCGATGCCCAGAACGGCAGCCATAGGCAACAAGCCCAGCACGGCACTCAGCACCTTCTCGCCCACCGAGGTCTGCGCATAGACAATCTTAGCCTTTGCCTCCTCCTCCTTGCGTGCATAGGGCAGGAAGTATATGATGGTGCTGGCCAGATACTTGGCAAAGGCATCGCAGACCAGCAGGCACCAAGGTGTGATGCCCAGCGAGAGAATGGCTGTCAGCGCCTGCCACGACACCAGGAAATAGAGCACCAAACCCAGCACGCCATACGTTCCGATGTGCGAGTCCTTCATAATCTCCAACGTACGCTGGCGCGACGTTCCTCCACCAAATCCATCACAGAAGTCGGCAAAGCCATCCTCGTGCAAAGCACCCGTCAGCAACAGGCGGCTCAACAGGGCCAATGCCACACTGATACCCACTGACAGCACCAACGAAGCCACACAGTACACACCCACCATCACACCGCCGGTGAGCCATCCCACCAAGGGCCACAAAGGCACCACCCGTTCGTAGTACTTCTTGTCCAGATTACACACTCGCCACAACGGAAGGCGAGTGAAAAAGATTATAGATGCAGCTATTCTACGCATATTAGACGTCAGCAACTTATCACCGCGCAGCTAAGGCCCCCTCTAACTCCCAAAAGCCCCCTCTAACTCCCAAAAGGGGGAGGAATCCTAGCAGGATGAGGGCATCGCGCAGCCTAATTATGAATTATGAATTATGCATTATGAATTGATAGAGGCATCGCGCAGTTTAATTATGAATTATGAATTATGAATTATGAATTGTTCAAGCGCAGCCTAATTATGAATTATGAATTAAGAATTATGAATTATTAAAAGTATTTCGTTATCTCGGCATGAGCGAAGTTATCCATCTCGTTGATCATGTTCACGGCCGACTGCACGATGGGGAACGCGCAGATGGCACCCGTTCCCTCGCCCAGACGCAGTCCGAGATGCAGAAGCGGTTCGGCACCCATTGCGTCGAGCATCATCTTATGGCCACCCTCATCGCCACAATGACCAAACACAGCACAATCCTTCACGCTGGGCTGCATCTTCATGGCCACCAGCATGCAGGCTGTCATGATGAAGCCATCCACGAGTACTACCATACGCCTTTCGGCAGCACGCAACATGGCTCCCGTGGCCGCAGCCATCTCGTAGCCCATGAAGTAACGAGCTGTCTCTTCGGCAGAGCCAGGATTGTGTAAAGAATCGACATCCCGATTGTTCGAATCGTCGACGCTTGGATTGTTCGAATCATCGATGTTACGATTATTCTCAAACCTCTCCACGGCCTCTCGCAGCACCTCATACTTATGTCGCACGCCCTCGGCAGGCAGTCCGCTGCCCGCTCCCACACACCTCTCGAGTGGAATATCGAGCAACAGATGCATCAACACACTGCTGGGCGAGGTGTTGGCAATGCCCATCTCGCCAAACGAGATGATGTTGCACCCCTCGTCATAGCACCTGTCCACCATCTCGGCACCGATGGCCAACGCCCGCTGCCACTCCTCCTCGGTCATCGCAGCCTCGTGCAGGAAGTTACGCGTGCCATGTGCTATCTTGCGGTCTATGATATGCGGGTACTGCTCGGCATCGAAATCATAATCCACGCCCGTATCCACCACCAAGAGTTTGAAGCCATGCTGACGGCAGAACATGTTCACACCGCCACCACCGCGACCGTAGTTTATCATCTGTTGCCACGTCACCTCGCGAGGCGAGAACGACACCCCTTCGCGCTCAATGCCATGATCGCCTCCAAAGAGGATGTGACAAGGATGCTGCAACGATGGCGACAACGTCTGCTGTATAAGACCGATCTGCAAGGCCAGCGACTCCAGCCTTCCCAACGAACCCTTAGGTTTGTTCAGATTGTCTATCTTATTCTGAAGAGCTTCTTGTAACGTATTCATCATTCTATCCTTTGATCTTCATTCTAATTCCCGACACCATCAAAAAGACTTCGTCGGCTTGTTGTGCCACATACTGGTTGAACCACCCCAGCAAGTCGGTGAACCGTCGCTGCACGGCATTCGCACTCACACCGCCCATACCTATCTCGTTCGTCACAAAGATGAACGTAGCATCCTGCTGTGTGAAACGGTCGAACTCAGCCTGCAAGGCCTTCAGCGCACTGTCCACATCGGGCAGCTCCTCCCCTTCGGGGGACTTTTGACTTTGGTCAAAATGTACTGGGGTGGGGCTGAAATAGTTCGTGGCCCACAGCGTGCAGCAGTCAATCAGCACCACACGCCCCGTCACGTCATGCCGGCTCAGCTCGCGCTCCTCCTCGATGTTCGTCCACTGCGGTCCTCGACGTTCCTGATGCTTGCGCACTCGTTCTCGGAACTCCTCGTCCCAGATATGAGCCGTAGCCACATAGACGGGACAGTCGCTCAGCGAGAGCGCCATGCGTTCAGCCTCGCTGCTCTTGCCCGATCGCTGCCCACCGGTTATGAGTATTATCTTTTTCATATTACAAAATTACAAATAAATTCCGCAACACAGCACAACCGTTCCCCAAAAAAACAATTCCTCAAACTCATTTTCTCTTTAATAAGCCGTATTACGCACTTTTCTGCTATCAGCAATCTTACTACGTATCTCCATGAAAAGAAATTTTGCGTGGACGAACAGAAAACGATGCAAATATACACTATTTCTTTCGTCCATGCAAGGTTTTCCTGCGGTAAATGTCAGTTATTAAATATCTTTAACCACAATATTGGGAAATTGTCATCACTACCAGTCTTTACGTTCCCTAAAGTATTGTCTTATGACTATTTGGAGGCATTCCCCGAATAAAATAGAATAAAGATCTGCTTTATTGCTTTACGAGCACTTTCTTGGACACGCTGCTGCCATCACTATAGACAACTCGTTGTATGACAATCCGCTCTGCTCCTATAT